>CAJXNS010000027.1 GCA_913057165.1 uncultured Trueperaceae bacterium | reverse complement strand
AGCCTGTCGTGTTGCAGCCGCCCTTGCACCGCGGAGCCAGCGCCCCACAACGGCCCTACGCGCAAGCGATCCCAGGTCGCCACGCCGTCCGGCTGTGGATCCCGACCTTTGAGCCTGGCACCGCGACAGCGGTTGCACGAGCCCTTGGGGCGGTCCCAGCCGACGCGTCAACCGCGTTGCTCCTCGATCTGCGCGGTAATCCTGGAGGGTCCGTCCGCGAAATGTTGCACACGCTGGCGCTATTCGCTCCTGATGTCCGCCTTACCGCCGTCATTGATGGTGCGGTCCGTTGGCGTTCGGTTGTCGAACAAGACAGCGGGGTCACGCGGGTCGTGCTTCAGCCCACCGATCCGTACGACCCACTCGGTCCCCTGGCTGCGGGCAGTGTCCCGACCGGGCCGTCTTGGCCTGGAACCATCGCCGTTTTGGTTGACGGTCGCACCAACAGTGCCGCTGAGGCGCTGGCGGGCGCGTTGGTTAACGGTTTAGGCGTGCCCGCATTCGGTACCGCCACGCCCGGGAATGTGGAGATGGTTCGGCGCATGGCGTTTCCGGCTGGCCACGAGGCCTGGGTGGCCTTCGCTGAGTTGCGTGACGCGGCTGGCGAACCGTTGACACCCATCGTCCCGGCTCAGTCCCGGCCGTACCGGCCGCAAGACCTCACAACCGGTTGGGATGCCGCCGAAGCGGCCGCCTTGGCGGCCCTGACGGGCGTCGGCAGCCCTGACGGGCCGTACTTCAGGCCGCGAACGCTTGTGGGCGCCACGCCGTGAACAGCAAGCCATGAGGCAACGGTTGTGTTGAGGTGGTGCACCCGGCAGGATTCGAACCTGCGACCTTTCGCTCCGGAGGCGAACGCTCTATCCGGCTGAGCTACGGGTGCATAGCAGCACGCACCCTACCACCGCCGCGGCGGCCATGCCCAGCCTGCGGGCTGCCATCTCAAGCATGTGCCTGTGATACCGTCGCGGACGGTTTAAACGACGCAACGGAGTCGCATGTCCGCGCCCTACCAGGGCCGCCGCCGACCAGCCAAACGTTGCACGCCCAACAATGTAGGAGGACGCCGCTAAGGTGAAACTATCTCGTCGCACCAACACCATCATTTTGTGGATCGTCTCGATCGGCTTGCTTGCCGGCATGGTGATCACGTTCACCCCCACGCTTGGCACTCTAGGTGCGGGTTCCGCTCGCGACCGCAGCCCTGTGGTTCTCGAAGTCAACGGTTCACCCGTCACCGAACTAGAGTTGTCCCAAGCGCGGCAAAGCAACCGCGTGTTCAACGCCGTTCAAGACGGTCAGGTCGGACAAGACCTGCAAGACCTGCTTGTGGACGCCGTCGTCCGTCAGCGGGTCGTCCAGCTTGAGGCCGCCAGCATTCGCGTGGGCAACCGTCAAGTCAGACAGGCGGTCGATGACTTCAGGGAACGCAATGGCGTCGCTGGTTCGCGCAACGACGGCGCGTACCTGGATCTGATCGCGACCGCCGGCTTTACCGACCAAACGTTCCGCGAGTACCTGCGCGAACAGCTTCAAATTGAAGCGTTCGAAGCCGAGATCACCGAAGGTGTGAGCGTCACTGACGATGAGGTCGCAGCGTTCTACACCGCCAATGAAAACTCCTACCTCACCGAACCTCAAGTGCTAGCCCGCCAGCTCGTGGTCGACACGCAAGAGGAAGCCGAAGCCGCGTTGGAGCGCATCGCGGGCGGTGAAGCATTTGCGGATGTGGCCTCGGACGTGTCGCTCGAAGGCAGCGACGTCGGCGGTGCTGTGGGTGGCGATGAACCGCAACCCGTCGGTCGCCCAGCATTCCCAAGCGCGGTCGCTTCTGCGGTCTTTGCGTTGCGTGAACCCGGCTTAACCGATCCGATCGAAACGCCCGGAGGGGTCTACGTCGTCTCTGTCGAGCAGGTGATTGGTGCGGAGGTACAGCCACTCGACGCGGTCCGTGATCGTGTCGAAGCGGACACCCTTGAAGCCAAACGCTCTGCGGCCCTTGAGGACGCCGTCGATGAACTGGTGGCGGAAGCGACCGTGACGTCACAAGGCGAAGAGGGCGTGACCTACGAGGACCCGGTCATTGCCGTTGTGGCTGACCGAGACATCCGCCGCAGCGACCTGCTCAACGCGGTGTACGGCAACCCGCAAATTCAGCAAGCCCTGGCGCCTGAGACCGCCAGTCTGATTGTCGATTTCTTCAAGCCGAGCATTTACGAGCAATTGGTGGACCGGTACCTCGCCGTGGAAGGCGCTGCCGAGCTTGACGTGACCGTCTTCGGTGACGAGGCGTTGATCGCTCAGATTGCGCTCAACCACGTGGCCCGTGATGCCGAAGCCACCGACGAAGCGGTGCAGGCGTACTACGACACCAACCAAGACCGCTTCACCGTCTCCGCTTCAGCGGAGGTGCTCCGCTTGGATGTGCCTTCAGAGGACGCCGCCCTTGCGTTGCGCTCAGAGTTGCTTGCGGGCAGTCCACTTGAAGAGGCCACCGAGGCCGCAGGTGGCACGGTTGAAGATTTGGGGACTGTCCGTCCCGGCCGTTTGGATGATGCGCTCGACACAGCACTGTTTGAAACCGACGCGTTTGAGGTCCTCCCAGGACGGACTGACGCCGTCAGTGACGTGCTGGTTGTCGAGGAGGTCGTCGAGACTGACGAAGCGGACGCTGAGGCTGAAAGCGAACCGGAAACCGAACAGCGTTACGTCCTCCTAGTCGCGGAGCGCACGCCCGAGCGCGTACGCCCACTCAGTGAGGTTCGCGACGATGTGGAACAAACGGTCCTGGCTGAAGCCCGCCAAGCCCTCCAGCAGGCGTGGCTGGACGGCCTTGAGGAGCAGGTTGTGGTTGAACGCTTCCTCACCTTCGGAGGCGATCCGCTCAACAACCTCCAAGACGCCGATGAGGCGTTGGACGAAGCCGAAGGCGATACGCCCTAAACCAATTAGGGCGCTTGGTTCGTGCCAAAGCTAGCGTGGGAGGCCAGACGGTTGGCCTCCCACGCTTTTGTGTGTTGGACGGACGCCTGGCCGTCCGCTACGTCAAGGCCGTGGGAAACGGCGTCCATTTCGCCGCTGAACGGCTGGACGCCACGACAGTTTCGATGAACGCAACCCCGCGACGTCCGTCATGCACCGTAGGGTGGTCACCGCGGCCCGTTCGGATGGCATCCGCAACCCCGGCGTACACGTTCGCGAACGCTTCATGAAACCCCTCGGGATGACCGGGTGGGATGCGCGCCGCGTCCACCGCGGCTTCATGCAACCCTGGCCCGCCGCGCGTGAACACTTTGAGCGGCGCGTCGTTCGACTTAAACTCAAGACGGTTGGGTTGCTCCTGACGCCACACGAGTCCTCCTTGCGTGCCGTAGATACGAAGCGACAACCCGTTTTCCTCACCAACCTCCACCTGCGAAACGAGCAGGGCCCCGCGCGCACCGCCTTCAAAGCGAAGCAGGACCGACGCGTCATCATCCAACGCGCGGCCGGGCACAAAGGTCGTCAGGTCGGCAGCAACCTCAGCAAGCCCAAGGCCGGTCACGGTCGAGATCAAGTTCTCAGCGTGGCTACCAATGTCACCCATGGCGCCTGCCACGCCACTTCGTTTCGGATCCGTCCGCCACTCGGCCTGTTTGACGCCTTCGGCTTCAATATCGCTCGCTAGCCAGCCTTGGTGGTACTCGGCGATCACCTTGCGAACCTCACCGAGCTCCCCGCGGCGGACCATCTCGCGCGCTTGCCGCACCATCGGGTAGCCCGTGTAGTTGTAGGTCACACCAAACACCACACCTGCGTCCTCAACCGCTGCCACGAGGCTGTCAGCCTCCGTGAGGCTGGTCACCATCGGCTTGTCGGTGATCACGTGAAAACCTGCCTGCACGAACGCCAACGCCACCTCGTAATGCACGTGGTTGGGGGTGACAATCGAAACCGCTTCGATGCGCTCATCTTCAGGAAGTTGGCGTTCTTGGTCGAGCATCTCTTGCCACGAGCCGTAGGCGCGCGACAACCCGATCGCCTCCGCGGACCGGAGCGCCTTCTCAGGGGTGGACGACAGCGCCCCAGCGACGAGCGTAAAGCGGCCGTCGAGACGGGCGGCGGTGCGGTGTACCGCGCCGATGAACGCGTCGGCGCCACCGCCGACCATGCCTAAACGGATGGGGTTGTTTGGTTCTCGGTTCATGCGTCCTCCTCGCTTGCGAATGCGGCGTCAAAGGCGTGCTCTGGGGGTGAAAAGTCAAGGGCCCGCACCCGTTCGGCAGCCTCCCTAGCGCCCTGCACCCGGTCCATGCGTGAGTCCTCCCATTCCACCGACAGGGGACCTTGGTAGCCAATATCGGCCAAGGCCGCCATGATCGCCTCAAAATCAACGTCGCCACGGCCGATGCTGCGGAAGTCCCACGTCCGGCGGGGGTCACCGAAGGACGTATGGCCACCAAACGTCCCCACGCTGCCGTCACCACGACCCCACCACACGTCCTTCATATGCACATGCATGATGCGGTCGGCAAAATGCCGAATGAACGCCACGTAGTCCACCCCCTGGTAGGCAAGGTGGCTCGGGTCGTAGTTAAACCCAAAACGAGGGTGGCGCCCCACGGCCTCAAGCGCGCGTTCCGCAGTCGCCGTATCGAACGCAATTTCGGTCGGGTGGACCTCCAAAGCGAAGTTCACGCCCGCCTCGTCAAACGCATCTAAAATCGGTCCCCAGCGTTCAGCAAAGTCGTCAAAGCCACGCTGCCAGTACGCCTGCGAGGTCGGCGGGAAGGCGTAAAGGCTATGCCAAACGGCACTCCCCGTGAAGCCCGTCACGGTGTCGACACCAAGGTTGGCTGCAGCCTGCGCCACGGCTTTCATCTCTTCGGCGGCCCGGACGCGGACGCCCTCCGGATCACCGTCGCCCCAGAGGCGCGCCGGCAGAATCTCGCGGTGACGATCGTCGATCGGATCGCACACGGCTTGGCCGATCAGGTGGGCGCCGATCGCGTGCAAGCTGAGGCCATGGGCGGCCAGGAGGGAGGTGACCTTGTTGGCTTCATCCGCGCTGCCAGCCACCGCGGGTACGTCCACATGGTCGCCCCAGCAGGCCAATTCAAGGCCGTCGTAACCGAGGCTTGAAGCCAGTGGCGCCAGTTCCTTAAGAGGCATGTCCGCCCACTGTCCAGTGAAAAGGGTGATCGGTCGTGGCATCTTAAGTCGACTCCTTTCGCGAGCGTGGTCGGGGGTAGGCAGGCACGGCAGGACGGCGGTACGCTTTGGTCTGTTTTGCCGCGCGTTTTCCTTTCAATCTAACGCGGCCAGGAGTGAACCATGGCAACCAACCCACACAACAGCGAACGTCGTTTACGGGCAGGGGTCGTCGGGGTCGGCGGCATCGCGCGAGAGCATGTCAAGGGCTACCGAGCTGCTGGTGTGGACGTCGTTGCCATCTGCGATATCGACCCGGCCGTCCTTGAGGATCGCGCCAACGCGTGGGACATCCCCACCACCTACCTCGATTACGAGCGCATGCTGGCCGAGTCGGAGCTGGACGTGGTGAGTATTTCCACCCCCGTTTCCACGCACCATCCGATTACCCTCGCAGCCGCCAAGGCGGGCGTGCATGTCTTATGCGAAAAACCGATCAGCTTGGACCTTGAGAAGGCCCGCGAAATGATCGAAGCCTGCGACCGCGCCGGGGTCACGCTCATGATCGGCCATCAACTGCGGAGTGCTGGTGCGGTGGCAAAAGCCAAACAGCTCATCAATGAGGGGGCCATTGGTGACGTCACGTTCGTACGCCTGCGGCAAGCGCATGATTGGGGCGGGCTAGATGCCGTCCGGCCGAGCTTTGCGACGCGCGAGTCGGGTGGCGGTGGAACACTGCTTGATAACGGTTGTCACCTGATGGATCTCGCCCGCCATTTGGTCGGTGACGTGGAGAACGTCTACACGCGCATGGCGACCCTGCGTTGGCCGATCGAGCTTGAGGATACGTCGCTTGTGTCGGTCCGCTTCAAGTCGGGTGCGCTGGGTTCCATTGAGAACTCGTGGACCGCGACCGGCTGGGAAGAAGCCTTCTGGGTGTACGGCACGCGCGGGTCGCTTGAGTGGACCAACCGGCATCAGGAACCGGTCCTTGTGCACTCATTTAGGGAGTCCCCAGCGACCACCTGGGCTGAGACCGACGTGGCGCGTGTCGACTTTGCCGGTGAAGCCCCTCACGTGCGCCATGTTCGGGCGTTCGTGGAGGCGGTTCAAGGGCAGCGTGACGTCGCGTGCACCGGCGAAGACGGCCTTGAGGCCGTACGCATGGTTTTAGCGGCCTACGACAGCGCCCATGCCGGCCGTGAGGTGGCCCTGAGCGACGCGTCGGTCACGCTGAGCGAAGCCAACGCTTAGAGGAGTCTGTTAGCGATCGTCGCCTGAACCGTGAATGGTGCCGCGCTCGGCGCGGCTTGCAAGCTTGTTGACGTTGGTTTGGGCGACCTCTTCCAGTGAGCTGCCGAGGTCCACAGCCACCGACGCGACGTACCAGAGCACGTCACCAACCTCTTTGATGAGGTCCGCTTTCAGTTCGTCGCTGAGAGGTTGGCCCGGCATCCAGCCGCGGTCACGCATGGCCTTACCAAGTTTTTCCGCGACTTCGCCGGCTTCTCCAGCCAGTTTGAGGGTGGGGTAGAGCAGGGCGGCGTCTTGGGGGTACTTAGCGGTTGAGCGTGCTTTTTGTTCGTATTCGTTGAGGGTCATGCTTGCCATGCTACCGGACGGCACGTAAGCCGCTTGCCGGTCGCGCTGAAACCGCCTGCTGCGTCCTTGCGGGGCGTCACACCCCGTGATATTCTGCCGGCCGTCCACGCGAGTGGAACCGCAACGATCGGCGGTAGCTCAGTGGTAGAGCGATCGGCTGTTAACCGATTGGTCGTAGGTTCGAATCCTACCCGCCGAGCCAAAATCAGCGTCGTGAGGCGCCGTCATCAACCCCGCAACTGCGGGGTTGATGACGTTGTGCTTGATGATGTTTCGGTGGACGTTACGGACGTTTCTTCGCGTGCCCGCTTGGGTTCGCCACAGCCATCCGGGCTTCCGCCCATGCCTGCTTACATTCAAGCTCTTCAGCCGTGAGGGTGTCTGAGTCCGCATCGGCGTAAGCAATCACCCGGTCTTCGTTTGCGGCGAGCACACGGTTCAAAATGACGTGCAGCGACTCCCGCACGGCCAGGCCCTCGCGCATCAAGTCCTGGAGCTCCAGCACCCGTTCCACAAGTTGGGCGTGCGTCATGCCTTCAAGTTCGCTTCGGTCTCGCTGCATTAGGGAACCTCACCGCCACTCTACCGCCCAAAGCCGACAAGACGAAGTTTTTGTGCGTTTAGGCGAACCGGCGGAGCTCCTCGCGGGCCCTTCCCGGCAGGATACTGAGAGCAGCAAGCAGACCAGCCGAGTACTTGACGAGGATGTCCGTCACGATCACTTGCGTCATCCATGCAAACGTCGCAAACGGTGCACCCACGAAAGCGAGCACGGTAAAGAGCACCGTATCCAGCGGAGCGGAAACGGCATTACTGCCGAGCACCCGCTGGATCCAAGGCCGACCTTTAAGTCGGGCGAAGATCTCCGTATCGGCCGTTTCGGCGACCACAATCGTGAGGAACGACACGGCGATGAACCGCAGGGGTGTCCCCAGTGATGCAGCTGCTAAGACGTTCGCAACGCCAGCCGCCACAATCATCGTGTAAACCCAGCGGCGTCCCAAGCGGTGGACACGGTCACGTTGCGTGAACGTGATCCCAAAGAAGAAGGTTCCCACGTTGACGAGAAAGAAATCACCAAGCGGCAGGAACGCGTCTAACGTGTAATTGGCCAACACAGTCGCGACAATGAACACCGTCGAGGCGCCAAGACCCTCCGCAATGGGATCTTGCAGACGCGTCAACACGAGTGCTCCAGCTGCCGCCACAAGCGGGGTGCTGGCGTACGCCAAGGGCAGACCCGCCAGAAGCAGCGTGAATCCTGAAAGCACCACCCCAAGCGTCAGCGCGGCTAGAGAACCTTGTCTGGCCCGGCGGAACGCCCCAGCGACCGGGTCAGCGAACAGCAAGCCAAGCAACGGGGGCACGGCCCACGGAAGCACATCGGATGGTGATTGGCCAAACTGCGCGAGCCACGCCACCACCTCACCCGCAAGCGGTAGCACGGCAGGAATCACGATCAAGCTCAATTGGTCCCAAGACATTGCGCGTCGTTGCATCACGACAAACCTCCGGTTGATGGTGAACCCGGGCGTGTAAAACACCCCCCGGCGTGACCGCTGGAGGGTGTTGGTTGGTCGGGGCGAGAGGATTTGAACCTCCGACCCCCTCGTCCCGAACGAGGTGCGCTACCAGACTGCGCTACGCCCCGACGCGGCAGAAAAGTGTACCCGCACCGCAAGGCACGGTCAACGCGCCCACCCCAGAGGCAGCTGCCCGCACGTGCTTCAAAAGCGTCACAGCGTGTCATCCTGAGCGTCCGTCAAAGCATCTGAAGCGGTCTCAAGCGCGGTGTGAATCGCGTCGCTGGTAAAGCCACGCCCTGCCAAGTACCGCGCCGCCTTCGCGCGTGACTTTGACGTGTTATCCGAGCGAAAACGCCACGCATTGCGTCGCATCAGGTCGATCGCTGCTGTGCGTTGTTGGCCTTCATCCAGCGGGGCGAGGGCGATGTCTTGCACCGCCTCCGACAATCCCTTACGTTTCAGGGCCTGCCGCACCGCCAGGCGGCCTTTACGGTCTTTCAGCTGGCGCACCAGTTGGTCAGCAAATTTCTGGTCATCGATCAGGTTGAGCTCTTCCAAGCGCTCAAGGGCCGACGTTTGCGCGTCTTCGTCCACATCCTTCTTGGCCCACTTTTCGCGCAGTTCATGCACGCTGTGGTCACGCCTTGACAGCCAACGCAACGCGAGGCCCATGGCGCGCTGATGCTCGGACACCGGCTACGCCCTCAGCACCGCGGACGCGTCACGCTTCGTCGCGCGGCGCGCTGGCACGAATCCCGCCAGCGTGCTCGTCAGGAGTGCCAACGTGCTCACCCACGCCACATCCCAAGCGGACGTCCGCACAGGTAACTGCGTAATGAAGTAAAGGTCGCCAGGCAGAGGAACCGGTTGTGACCGCAGGTAGGCCGACACCAGCAAGCCGGCCGCGACCCCTAACACCGTCCCCATGCCGCCCAGGAGTGCGCCTTCCAAGGTAAAGGTGGCGAGCACCCCCCGGTCACGCCCACCAAACGCACGAACCACAGCGACATCCACCGTTTTTTCGCTCACCGTGAGCACCAATATGTTGGCGATCCCCATCGCCGCGACGATCACAATTAAAAACGTCACCAGCGAAATGACGATTTTTTGCAGCCTCAGTTGCTGCACGAGCCCGCCGAACAAAGACCCCCAATCGACCGCCCGAAGTCCGGTGCGCTGCTCAAGCTCGCGGGCCACATTGGCGGCGACACCTGGGTCATCCAGCCTCACGTGATAGCCGGAGATGGCACCGTCTGCACCTAAATGCGCTCGCAGTGCCGGCAAACTGGTGAAGGCCACAAGGCCATCAATGAGTTCGTTACCAACACGGAACCGTCCCGCCACATCAAACGTGCTGCGATTCCCGCTGACGTCCTGCACGAGCACCGGATCGCCCGGCAGCACCCCCAGCTGTAAGGCGAGCGACCCGCCGAGTAGCAAGCCAGCCGTGTCATCGGACGCCAAACCCACGCGGTCTAACGCTTCAAGGGAGACGATCGCGCCGTACGTTTCAGGTTGGATGCCGATCATCTGCACGTAACCCTGGCGGGCGGTCACCCCGAGGCTGCGATCGGCCCGGCGCGCGATCAACGCCTCCGCCGCCAAGAACGGCTCAACGGCGACCACCCGTGCATGGCTTTCCACAACATCAGCAAGGTCGCTGGTGTTGTCCAAAAGCCCAGCGCTTGTGTTCGCCTCAAGGGAAATGTGAGGCGTCGCCTTAAGGGTGCTGTCTAAGAGTTCGTCGATAAAGCCGTTGGTCAAACTCAATGCCACGATCAGCACAGCCACACCAACCGCAACGCCAGCGACCGTCAGGCCGGTTTGCAGTTTTCGTTTGCGGATGCGGGCCCAAGCCCAGAACCATGCGAAGGGCACAGCGCACGATATCGCGGCCGGACGTTTTAGTTGCGGCTGGACGCTTCAGCCAACGGTCCTAGGGGCGCAGCCCACCCATCCCCCGTGGCTTGATCCAGGTTGGGGCCGTTGTAACCGTAGCGGACGACCTCAACGCCGACCTGGCGGACGCCCCACCGTACTGCCGAGCGGTAGTCTTCGAACCACACATCAATCTGCTGCCGCTTCCGGGCGTGCATGGTGTCTTCAACAACGAATAAGCCCTGCTGATCGAGGATGTCCTGAAAATAACCGGGCGAATAACCGTACGGGTACGTCCCCAAATCGGTCAGGCGCACAAGCGAACCGTACGGCAGGCTGGTGCCAAGCAGGTCGCGGCTGACCGCCACAATGCCGGGGCGGGTGCGAGTACCCGTCGCGGTGATGTGCGGCGTGGAATCGGTTTGTGCGACAAGGGAGTTATAGCCGGTGGCGCGCAGCGTCAACGTAGGCGTGGCTTCGGGACCCTTAGGCTCTTCACTTAGGTCCAGCAGAGGATGCGGGGCGTCCAGCATGTGGGCTGTGGGCTGGGAATCCAAAACAACCACCGACGCCCGTTCGGCCCGAAAGCCGGCAAGCAGGAGCGCTCCGACCAACAGCAGACCCATGGTTTTAAATCGCGCGTGACGCATGCCTCTCCCTCAGCCTTTGGACCCTAGCACGATGGTCGCGTCTGGAGTGTGACGGCGCATTCTGGGCGGCGACCCGGTCTGTCTCGTCGGAGCGGTAGGCTCACCTCGTGAGCGAATCGTTTGGCCTGAACGTACAAGCGCGCAGTGGGGCCGCCCGCGCCGGCACCCTCACCACCCCACACGGCAGGGTTGCGACCCCAGCGTTCGTACCGGTCGCCACCCAAGCCGCCGTGAAAGCGCTGCCGCTGGCCATGGTGCGGGATACCCGCAGCCAACTGCTCTTCGCCAACACCTACCACCTCTACTTGCGTCCAGGCGCCGACGTGGTCGCCCAGCACGGCGGCCTGCACCGCTTCATGGGTTGGGACCGGCCGATGCTGACCGACTCCGGTGGCTTTCAGGTCTTCTCGCTTGGGGCGGGCATCGAACACGGTGTCGGCAAAGTCGCAAGCATTTTTCCGGGGGAGGGCGGCCCGAAACCAACAGGTCAGAGCGGCATGGTGAAGGTCGGTGAGCACGGGGTTGTTTTCACCAGCCACATCGACGGAAGCCGGCACGAATTCACACCCGAGCACTCCATCGATGTGCAACGCCGGCTGGGTGCTGACATGATCATCGCGTTTGATGAGTGCACCAGCCCACTGCACGACGAGGCATACACGCGAGCGAGTGCGGACCGTACGCACCGCTGGGCCGAACGGTCGCTGCAGGCGTTCGCATCATCAAGCCCGCTGCATGGGTACGACCAGACCCTGTTCGGCGTGGTCCAAGGCGGTGCGTTTGAGTCGGTTCGGCGAGAGTCCACACGCGTGATCGCCGGCATGGACTTCGGCGGAATTGCGATTGGTGGGAACCTAGGCGATACGAAGGAAGCCATGTATCGCGTGATCGAGTGGACGGTTGACGAACTCGGCGATGACAGCAGGCCCCGTCACCTGCTGGGGATTGGCGATGTGCCGAGTGTGTGGGAGGGCGCCGCCCGCGGTGTCGATACGTTCGATTGCGTGGCCCCCACGCGTAACGCGCGCAACGGTGGGCTGCTTAAGCGGTTCGATGACGACGGCTCCCCGCTGCCACAGTTCAGAATCAACCTCAAGAACGCCCGCTATGCCGACGATACGAGACCGGTTGACGAGACATGCAGTTGCAGCACCTGCCAAAACCACTCTCGTGCCTACCTCAGGCACCTGTTTAAGGCCGGTGAGCAGCTAGGCCCCGCCTTGGCAACCGTGCACAATTTGCATTTCATGTCCGACCTTATGGACACCATTCGCGAGTCCATTCATCACGGTCGTTTTGAGGACGAAAAACGCGCTTGGCTTGAGCCAACCGGCGCAAACGCTGAGCTTGCCTAGTCGTCGTCCTTGCCGGAGAGTTCCCGAGCCCGCTGGGTGGCTTCCTCGACGGCACTCATCAGGGCGTAACGCATGCCGAGACGCTCGAGCTGCCGAACGCCAGCAATCGCGGTTCCGTTGGCGGAAGCCACCTCATCTTTCAGGTCGGCCGGTCCGGACGATTCAAGCAGTTTTGCGGTGGCAAGCAGGACCTCACGCGCAAGCGTTTTGGCCATGTCGCGGTTGAAGCCGCTGCGGACCCCACCGTCGGCAAGGGCTTCCGCTACCAAGGCGGCGTACGCCGGCCCGGAACCCGCCAAGCCGGTGAAGGCATCAAACTGCGATTCGGGTAGTTCGTGTACGGTGCCGATCGCGCGAAATAAACGCTGCGCAAAGCCTCGGTCGTCTTCCGTGGCGTTCGGTAAGGCCGACAGGGCCGTGGTTGCCGCACCCACCCGCGCGCCGAGGTTGGGCATGGCACGCACTACGCGACCGCTGCCAAGACGTTTCGCGATGGTTTCGGCCGTCACACCCGCCATGATCGAGATGTAACTACCGGTCGGTTTGGCGATTACCGGAGCCACCCGGTCGAACGCCTGGGGTTTGACTCCGATGAGCACACGCTCGGCATGATGCACGCCATCGTCGTTCACGGCTGCCACGCCAAAACGTTCGGCGAGCGCGTCACGTCGTTGCTGATGGGGGTGATAGATGCCGGTTTCTGAGGCATCAAGCACGCCTTGGGCTTGCGCACCTTCAAGAATGGCGCCTGCCATTTTGCCTGCTCCAACCACGACAAGTTTCATGCCAGGCATGTTCGCACGTCTTGGGAGGTGGTTGTCTAGAGGCCTCATTGATGTTTGACAATGTTTGGTAAGTATGATTTTACTTACATTATGAAAATACAACACATTGCAATATTCATCAGTGGATTTGCTCTTCTGTTGACCGCTTGTGGTGGTGCGTCGTCTGGTAGCACGACGACATCTACATCATCCGGCTTAGCTGCGGCAGCCGCCTTTCCCCGGACATTTGCGGTGGCCTCACCCACCGAGGTCGCTGAGGGTGTCGTGACCTCAGGTTTGCGTGTGATGCAGACACCACCCGGATCCGACGACCCCGTTCCGCTTACCTATGATGAAATGGTCGATACCATCGGGGAGATCTTGGACGTGAATAGTGACGTTGATCCCGGTAGCACGTTCGATCCGGCGGATATCCTCGCGCCCTCGCCCGATGCTGATTGTTACGGCCCAGTGCTCGCGTATGGGGATCATCCGGACTTCCAAGGAGGTCCGGGGAGTGCTGATAGCGAATTACCCGTTGGCGACGTGGGCCTATGGACCGCGGATGAAGGGACCACAGGCGAAGCTTGTGCCGCAGCCCAACTGAACGCTCGGGTGGCAGGGGTGCAATCCCGCATTTTTTCCGCGTTGGCATTCACCGGTGTTCTGCTTCGCGCCGCCGACCAGAATGGGATTGCCGAACCGGCGGTGGGAGACTCAATCGACGTCTCAGATGAACTGGAGGCCCTCGCGGCCTCACCTGACGATCCGAGCAAGTCGCCCGCGATCACCACGGCATCCTACGAGCGTATTGACGCCGCCACGTCTAAATACACACTCGTTTACCAGGACGGCTCAGCAGCCTCGGGTGATCCGTCCAACGTGATTGAGCTCACCCACAGCGAAACCGACGAAGACACCTTCGATGGCTTCCTTTACTTCCGAAGCACCCAAGAAGACACCATGCAGCAAAACTGTGTCAAAGATACGGGCGACAACCCTAATAGCCCCCAAGATGATACGGCTGAAACGTTGGTGACGTACAACGGCACGCTGTTGTTCAACGTCGATGGTGACGACGTCACCTTAGAATTCCGCTACGGCGGCTACTGCGGTGAGGATGTGGACGCCCTTGCAAGTGCGTCGGGTCTGGAGTTGTTGGACCCCGCCAACGCGATCGATCCCAGCAGCCCGAGCAACCTTGCCAGTACCCTCAACGGTTGGGGTAATAATTTTGAAGTGTTCGCAGCAGACTTTGACAAAAGCACGATGGTCGGACAGTACGTCTATGCATGGCAGGCGGGCTACCAGGATGCCGCTGGCCGAAGCTTGCAGGTCACCATTGGCGAAGGTGGGCTGGGCGGTCAGGCGTACTTTGGCTACACCGACGACATGGTTGCTGCACAAAGCCTCAGCGACCTAGCGCTTGTTGGCACGTACTGCAACTGGGCCGGTCCTCAGGGTGCCGCGATGACCAATCAACGAACTGGCCTTCTGCGTGCAGGTGTGCAGCGTCAAAACCTCAACCGCGATACGGCGGGCGACGTATTCGCAGCGACCGCATCAAACATTACGTATGCACCGGTGCACCCTGCAACGTTTCCGCAAAACGACAAATGCTCCGTCACATCGAGCGCTGGTCTTGACTTGAGCGGTCCGTTATCAGACCCGCCACCGCCGAGCCCTACACTCGAAACTGACGTCGACATTACGGACAATCTGGTCTCACTGTCTGACTACACAACAAACTTTGTGTTCCCAGCTGCCACGAACAACCCGTTTTAGGCCGGACAATTCGTAGGCACGACACGAAAGGGCCACGGCATAAGCCGTGGCCCTTGGTTGTTTAGGACGCTTCGTGAGAAGGTTCAAGCATGAGCGTTTGTTCTTTATCGGATAGCGTCAACGCTGCCAGGGCTGCTTCGGTGGTTGCCCGACCCCACGATTCAACCCCCACGCGGGCATACGCCTGTCCGGTCTCATAGTCAGCCAGGTTGACGCCTCCCGACGGGGTTTGGCTGACCGCGACAAGCCGGACGCCACGCGCGTGCGCAGCCTCAAGTGCTGCCAGCAAGTCAGGATCGCGGGGTCCGTTACCGGCACCGTACATTTCGAGGATCAGGGCGTCGATGGGGTCCTGCAGGACATTCGTGAGCATGTCGGCCGTGAGGCCCGGGTAAAGGCGAACAGAAAGGACGCGCCGCCGCTCATGCGGCCTTAGGTGCATGGGGCCCTGCGCGCCGCCTGTTGGCGGCCGCGTCCAACGCACATTCACCCCTATATGCGCAAGGGGCGCAGCGTTCGGGGCGTCAAACGCATGCAAGTCAAAACTACTCACCTTTGTCGCGGTCGACGCCCGCAGGAGCACATCATCAAACGCAATACACACCTCATGCAGGTCGGGTGTGGCCGCGAAGGTCAGTGCGTTGATGAGATTCTCACGCGCATCGTTACGCACCTCAAAAAGTGGGATTTGCGAACCGGTCAGCACCACCGGCTTATGCACGCCCAGCAGCAGCCGGTCGAGTGCCGCGGCGGTGTACGCCATTGTGTCGGTGCCATGCAGCACCACAAAACCGTCGTAATCATTCTGCCGTCCGACCAGCGTCTCTGCGATCCGCAGCCAGTCATCCGGCGTCATTTCGGCGCTGTCCAACAGGGGATCAAACTCATGTAGGTCCCAGGCAGGAAGCTCAGGACGCTGTAATTCAGGCATGCTTTGCAGCAATTCAGCCAAATGGCCCGGGTGGGTGCCGTAGCCACTGGGGGTGCGGCGCATACCGATCGTGCCACCCACATGAAGGATTAGAACGTGAGGCCGCGTCATTGCCGTTCAGCATACGTGACGCGCTGCCCTGCTTGCTTATTTGATGCCAGGGGGAATCTGTGCCGCAGGGGGTTCTGGGAGGTTGCTCGGGATGGGTACGCCGTCCAACCGTTTTTGCACCCCTGTCTCGTTACAGCCCACAAAGAACGGGCAGCGTAAGCACTCCGACCAGAGGCGCGGGTGCAACTCGCGCGACTTTTCGATGACGTTGTAACCGCAACGCTCAAAAAAGCCGACCTCGTACGTCCATGCGAACACGAACGGAATACCGACCGAGCGCGCTTCGGTTTCGCACGCTTCGACCAACGCTCGGCCCACCCCGCGCGCTTGCACGCCCTCGGCGACCGCGAGGCCACGGATTTCTGCAATATCGCCCCACAAGATATGCAGCGATGCGTTACCTGCAAACACCCAGTCGCCGCGTTCGTTTTGAACTTCGGCAATATAGAAATCCCGAAGGTTCTCAAAAATGGATGTGAGCGGACGGACCAGCATGCGGTTCTGCTGCGCCCAATGCCCAATGTTTTCAAAGATGCGGGGCGCATCGGCTGCCGTGGCTGGGCGGATACGCAGGTCATCACGAACGGTGGTCAGGTCGGTCATTGGGGCGGTTGTTCCTCAAACGTCTTGCGGCGTTCGGCGATGGCTGCTTTCACGTTGCTGGTCGCGGTGCCACCAAAACTGGTGCGACGGTCCACCACCGCTTCCAGTTTAAGGGCGTCGTACACATCGTCCTCAATGAGGGCCGAGGCCGCCTGGAAGGTGTCTAAGGGCAACGCTTCGAGCGGTACGCCTTCACGGATGGCGTCAGCCACCAGCCGCCCCACCACATCGTGCGCCTCACGGAACGGCAGGCCCTTGGCGGCCAGGTAGTCCGCAAGGTCGGTGGCGTTTGAGTACGCCTCCGCTGCTGCAGCACGCATGGCGTCCTCATGAAACTCGAGGTCAGGCACCATGTTGGCTTGCAGGGTCAGGCAGGCACGCAGGGTGGCCACGGCGTCCATGACCCCCTCTTTGTCTTCCTGCATATCCTTGTTGTACGCGAGCGGCAGGCCCTTCATCACCGTCAGCAAACCCATCAGGCTGCCGTACACGCGTCCCGTTTTGCCGCGAATGAGTTCACTGACGTCCGGGTTTTTCTTCTGCGGCATGATCGAACTTCCGGTGGTGTGCCGGTCGGGCTGGCTTACGAAGCCAAACCCTTGCGAACTCCATAGGATCAGTTCTTCGGACATGCGCGACAGGTGCATCATGACCAGCGACGCTGCAGCCAAGAACTCGACGGCAAAATCACGGTCGCTTACGGCATCCAGTGAGTTGCCGATCGGAGCGTCAAACCCTAGTGCCGCCGCTGTTTCGTGCCGGTCGATCGGGAAGGTGGTGCCTGCCAGCGCACCTGCGCCGAGCGGGCTTAAGTTCGTGCGTTTCAGCGCATCGGCAAGCCTGGCTTCATCGCGCTCAAACATCGCCTCCCAAGCGAGCAGGTGGTGACTGAGCAGCACCGGTTGCGCGACCTGCAGGTGGGTGTACCCAGGCATCACGATCCCCAGATTGGCCTCTGCGGCCTCCACGAGCGCCTCGCGATTCTGACGCACCAAACGCTGCAAGACACGGATTTGACGCGTGAGCCACAACCGGAAGTCGGTGGCGACCTGGTCGTTACGACTGCGGGCGGTATGAAGCTTGCCGCCGACCGCGCCGACGCGTTCGGTCAGCCTGGCTTCGAGGTTCATGTGGACGTCTTCGAGTGACACCAAAAAGTCGATGCGGCCTTCCTTGACGTCGTCCATGAGGCCCTCAAGGCCCGCGATGAGCTGGTCGGTTTCTTCGGCTGTGAGGACGCCCACGTTGCCCAGCATGCGGGCGTGGGCCATGGAGCCTTCAAGGTCTTCCATCGCGAGTTGTTGGTCGACGTCGACTGAGGCGTTGAACGCCTCAACCAGAGCGTCCGTGTCTTCTTGGAACCGGCCGCCCCACATCCGTTTGGGTTGCTTCATGATGCTGCCTCCGTTTGGCGTTGCCACGTTCCACCGACGCGTTTCACCCACAGGTTCGGTTCGTTTGCAGCATCGTCCTGGACGTAACCCAGCCGCCGGTAGTAGGGCGCCAAATCCTGCCGCTCAAGGAACAGCCGCAAGGTGGGCACGTTGCGTTTGATCGCCAAGGCCTCCAGTTTGGTCATCAGCCAGCGACCGAAGCCTTGACCTCTGGCGCCGGGGCGGGTGGCGATCGGATCGATCATCCAGCCGTCCTGATGCCAACGCCAACGAATGGCACACAGGGCAACATGGTGGTCGTCCTCCAGCAGGACAACCCCACCATGCTCAATCCACTCCCGCAGCGCGGCGGGAGTTTCCGAGTCCGCATCCGTCCGGCCGTCGGCCTCAAACGCTTCACGCCACAAGGTTGCGAGGGCTTCCGCATCCGACTCCACACCCCAGCGAAGGCGGGCTGCTTCATACGCTTGTGTGGAACCGAGCGCGGCGGTGGGGGAGCCCTCAGCCATGCTCGCTTGGGTCGTCGGCTCCGTGAAGTTGACGGGCGATACGAAGCCGCAAGGCATTGAGTTTGATGAATCCGTCCGCGTCCGCTTGGTCGTAGACGTCATCCTCCTCAAAGGTGACGACGTCCTGGCGGTACAAGCTGTTGGGGCTGGTTCGGCCCAGAATCGTCACGGAGCCTTTGTAGAGCTTGAGGCGGGCGGTGCCGTTGACAGGCTGCTGCACGTGATCCATAAACGTCTGCATTGCCTCGCGTTCAGGGGCGTACCAGAAACCGTCGTATACCGTTTGGGCGTACTTCGGGATCATTTGGTCGCGCATGGCGAGCACTTGACGGTCAAGCGTGAGCTGCTCGACGGCCTTGTGCGCGTGGAACAGCAGCGTACCGCCGGGCGTTTCGTAGCAGCCGCGGGACTTCATGCCCACAAAGCGGTTTTCAACGATGTCGACACGCCCCACGCCATGCTCGCCAGCAAGGCGGTTGGCGGTCTCAAGCAGCGGCACTGGGTCGAGTCGCTCACCGTCAATGGCGACCGGATCGCCATGCTCGAACGTGACCTCGACGATGCGTGCCTCGTCGGGGGCATCTTCAGGATCGACGGTACGGCGCCACATCCCTGCCGGCGGTTCATTCCAAGGATCCTCGAGCACCCCACCTTCGTAGCTAATGTGGAAGAGGTTCGCATCCATGGAGTACGGCTTTTCTTTCGTGACCGGTACCGGAATGGCGTGCTCTTGGGCGTACACGATGCAGTCTTCGCGGCCCTTGAGGTCCCACTCGCGCCACGGGGCGATCACCTTCACGTCGGGCTTGAGGGCGTACGCCGATAACTCAAAACGCACCTGGTCGTTGCCTTTGCCAGTCGCGCCGTGCGACACCGCGTCGGCATTCTCACGTTCGGCAAGGTCCACCATGTGCTTCGCAATGAGCGGACGCGCAAAACTCGTACCGAGGAGGTAATAACCCTCGTACAGGGCGCCCGATCGCAGGACCGGAAAAACGAAATCGCGCACAAACTCGTCCTGCAGGTCGACCGCGTGCGCGGATAGAGCACCGGTTTGGATGGCTTTTTCTTTGGCTTCGGCCACCTCTTCGCCTTGGCCGATATCGGCCGTGAAGGCGATCACTTCAGCGCCGTAGGTTTCTTTAATCCAGGTGAGGATGACGGACGTATCAAGACCACCGGAGTAGGCGAGGACAACTTTGTTGGCGTGTTTCGTCATGCGGGCTCCAAACGTGCCGTGGGAAGGGTAGGGGCAAGCCGGGTGGCGGGTCATGCCCACCGCGGCCATGCAACGTTATGCACCGCCTTTTATAACGCGAACGCGGGTGCCTCTGGGCCGCGTCAGGCGGCAGCTTCGGCGCGACGCTGCGACAGCAAGCCGGCCCCAACCGCCGACGCCAAAACGACCACCGCGCCGGTCAGGCCAACCGGACCCAGAAACTCGCCGTACACCCACCACGCCAAGGCAGCGGCCACCACAGGCTCCACGGTGGCGACGACCACGGCGCTTGAGGACGTACTCCGGGCCAGACCAAACGCGTACGCCAAGTACGCGACGTACGTGCACACAAGCGCGACCCCCGCAAGCAACACCCAAGCGACCGGATCTTTAGCCGACCACGTCACAAACGGCGCAAGCGAAGCAGCGCCAATCAGCATGACCAAGGCATACAGCTGCACCACCGGTTGCCGCTCACTAAGACGCCGTCCAAGCAGGTAGTAACTGGCGTAGCCCGCCCCAGCCAGCAGGCCCCACACGATCGCGACCGCGCTCGGGTTGATTCCGCTTCCTTGGCTGAGCGAGACCAGGGCGGTACCCACCATGGCGGCCGCGACCAGCCACCACTGGGCAGGCCTAACCGTCTCGCCCAACACCGGGCCGGCCAGCACGATCACCCACGCCGGCGCGGTGTAAAGCAGTATGAAAGCCAAGCTGATGCCGCCCGCATCGATGGCGTTCACCAGCGCCAGGTAGAACAGCGTCACACCCAACCAAGCAAACGCAAGGACGCCCAACCAAGCGCGCTGCGGCACGCGCACCCATGCGCCCGCGAACAGGGCATGCGCCCCAAAAGCGGCTCCACCGAACGTGGCCCGCCAGAACGCGATTTCGGTACTGTCCAGCCCGCGGTCAAGAAGGGCCGCTGAGAAGAGTCCGAGAAACCCCCAGAGCACCGCTGCCAAGAGGACAAAGCTGAGGCCCGCGCGGGCGGGTTTCACGCGTCGCGAGGTCCCTCGACTGGACGCCCGACCCGCAGCCCAAACGCGGCAGCCAGTTCTGGGTTTTGTGTTTTGAGTTGCGTCATTCGCCTGCGGTGGCTTGACCATTCCACACTGAACCCAACCGCGTTGGCCGCCCAAGATCCCACCAGCACCCCCCAGGACAATGCCGGCGTGACGCCCAGTCCAGGGGACGCGGTGGTGTTGGTCACGATCAGGTCACCCGCGAACAGGGCGAAAGGCACCAGCAGAATGAGCCCCCACAGCTCATCGGCATGGCCGGCCCCTGGCAGCAGCAGCGCGAGAACGTGATACGCAAACGTGCGGGGCGCTTTCCGGGACACCCGAGGTCTCGGCACGAACAGTGCAGCGGTCCACACCACCACCAACAACGACCACAGCCCGATGGTCGCGTAAGCCACAGGAAGCGGCACCGTCGGCGGTTTGAGGGACGCCAGATGCGGGCCGGGTGACGGCCACCAGCCGGTCAGTGCGTCCTGCCAGTCACCCAATGCGGCCGCGTTGACATCGGCGGCTGAAGGGACAGCCAACAGCGTGTAACCCGGCTCGCTGTAAGCAACAAACGGCGCGGGCGGCTCACTTCGGCCCAACGCATGGCGGGCGATAGGTTCACGAGGGTCTAACTGCAAGGCGGCCTCAAGGCCTGCTGGGTTGTCGCGTAAGAGCGCAAGGTTGGTCGCCACCTCCGCTTGGGAGGACGCGGCCGTCCACGCCGCCTGCGCTGCAGCATCGTCACCGCTTTGGGCGTGGTGTAACCCACGCATCCAGGCGGCCAGGTCGGACTCGGGCAGTGCGTCAATCGCTGCCAGCGCCTCTGCCGTGGCAAACGTTCCCGCCTGAAGGACGGGGGGCGTGCCACGCTGGGGCGCATACCAAGCAGCCAGCGAAGCGGTCGCGCCGATGGTCAAGAGTAGTGTCAGCATCACCAACTTTTCGGTTGTGGCCACGTGACGCACCAAGGTCAACCGCAGCAACGAAGCGGGGCGGCGCCCTTGTTGCTTCAGTTGCCGACGCCTAAACGACTGTGCAGGCCAAACCTTCGCCAGCAAGGTGAGGCCCAAAAGAACCGTCACGGCCGTGAGGCTCGCGACACCCCACCAGCCGAAGCGAGCGAGGTGATGCACCAAGGCGCGTCCTGCATTAGGCGTCGCAAAGCGCGCAACCTCCCGGGCCGCCGCGCGGGCATTTTCCGCATCGTCAGTCTGGCCGTTAAGCGATAGGGCGTCCGCAAGATCTTGAAGCGCCACGACACTGGCGGGCACTTCCGCGGACGCCGTCAGCGCGGCCCACGGGATTAACCGCACACCCGCATCCAGGCGACCGTCGTCTACGGTTGCGCGCACGGTTGGGTAGGGCAGACCGTACGCCTTGGCAGCCGCCTCACTGGACACCAGCCTGGGGTCGTAACCACGGCTCAGCATGTCGCGAATCGCCGCCGCTGCCAAAGGTTCAACCTCATCCCAGGACGCCAAACCGGCATTGAGGAGGTCGGTCACCAAGGCGGCCGTCTCGAAAAATGGAAGCGGCTCGGCGGCTTGCCGTAGC
>CAJXNS010000026.1 GCA_913057165.1 uncultured Trueperaceae bacterium | reverse complement strand
AATCCGCTGGTGGGTTCGCTTGATTTAGCCGACCGTTTGTTGGCCGCTCGGCCCGACCTGACGTCGTGACCGTCTGACGTTTTTAAGTCAGATCGATTTCAACCGCGAAACTTAGGTTGCGTGGTTCGTCGGGGTTCAGTCCGCGGGCTTGCGCCATGCGCAAGGCGTACGTCTGTAGAGCGGTCATAGGGGCCAAACCGGCGAAGGCTGCCGGTACCGCTTTGGCGTACTGGAAGCTCAATCCGGCTGGGGCGACACCTGTCGGGCCGATGGAGGCCACCTGCGCGCCGAGGTTGCGTGACTCGTCGAGGATGCGACGTTCAAGCGTGTCGGTGGTGGGCTGTAGTAGGCCGATCACCAAGGTGCGGTCGTCCACTCGGCTGCGGGGGCCGTGACGAAATTCAAACGCTTCGAATCCTTCGGCTTCAATCAGGGCGGATTCCTTGAGTTTTAGTGCACCTTCTTGCGCAACCCCCCATAGCGGTCCGGTGCCGAGCAGGAACACGCGTTCGATATCCGTGGGCAGGGTGTGGGCGTACGCTTGGCTGGCGTCAACATGGGCGTCGAGATGGGCCTGCCATGCGTCCAAATCAGCTTGGGGTCCAAGCAGCGAAGCGAGGAGCCAACTGCCGGCCGCGACGACGGAGCGGGTTTGGACCACCGATGTTTCTGCAGCCGATGCGATCGAGATACTGCGTTCGGCTGCGTCAGCCAGTGGGCTTGCGTCTGCGACGGTGACAGCGAACGACTCCGCGCCTTGGTCGCGGGTGTGCTTAAGGGCGGCCACGGTTTCGCTTGTGGTGCCGCTGCGACTGATGGCGATGACGCGTGCGCCAGCCCAGGGGTCGTGTGGAGGGTGGAGGAGAACCTCGGCAGCAGGATAGGCCGCCGCATTGAAGCCGTGGGCGCGTAAGGTCGCGGCGAGTGTTAGGCCTAGGAAGTAGGAGGAGCCACAGCCGATGAAGCGGATTCGTTCGTCTTGTTGCCAGTTGGGGCTGGCGGCTGGGAGCTGGGCGACCGCGGTGGCGGTTGCAGCAATTTCGTCGTGCATGGCGGGGTTCATGTCCACCTCCTAGTTATGACAAGCATTTTACATAACTGTTTTCATTAATGCGGTGTGGGCCCTGCGTCGCTACATGTCGCAGGTACCTGCGACGGTGGTCATAAGGAGGAACGAGCATGCCCGACCATGTCACCCAGAAGGTTCTTGACACCCTGATTGAGCGCTGGTCGATTGATGACGACTGGCTCGTCCGCGACGACAACGGTTTTTCGTGGTGGGGCTGCCCCCTCGGCCAACGCATCAACGTCGAAGGCCCCCACGAGATCGCCGGCTTGCCGACGTACCACCTCACCTTTGACGTGCCCATTTTCGATGTCGCCGATGTCGAGCCTTCTAAGTTGACGTCCCTGCTACCGCTCTTAAACCGAGCGTGGAATGTTGGCGCGTTTCTGGTGGAGGACAACGTCCTTAAGCTCTGCGGCCGGACCTACTTTATGGAGCCAACGGCACCGTTCCGCACGGATCAGATGGCTACCGTCGCGATCACGGCGTACGAGTACGCGCTGGCATCGATGACAGAACTCGTTAAAAATAGTGCGGAGCTCGGGATCGGAGCCGCCAAAGGAATCCTGGACAACGACCACCCAACCCAAGGCCCGCGGCGGGACATGGATGAGATGCTGGATGTGATCGACGGGGCGATTCGGCCCAGCGGAGAGCTTGCCGTCCCTACCCAACGCCAAGTCGACTTTGAGATGGCGTATCAAGCCCTCCTCACGAAAGACCGATGGATGCCAGAACAGATTGAGGGTGGCGTTCAGGGCACCCACATCGGCCGCGAGGGCACCATCATGGAAACGGCGGTGTTTCGCTACCAAATGATCGAGCATCCGCTGCTGGGTCATGGCTACCTCACGACCTTCACCGTGCAAGGGGAAACCTACGAACATGAGGATGATGCGCTTGCTGCGTCCAACCGGCGGTGTGCCGCGTGGAACGCCCTCGAATGGCAGCATACGGACGACCCCCCGCTGATCGCCCTTGGGGCCTGGACGAACAATATAGGTGGTCCCGATTACAACCCGCTGCGTGCCGACGTCACGTACGCGTTGTTTGAACCCAAGATCGTCGGGGCTGCAGAATCAGCATTTATCGCCGTCACAGGAGCGTTCGCCCGTGTCCAGCTTCTTGATGGACCCAGACAGGTGATGCAAGCCTAAAAATTAGGTGGCTGTATGGTGATCTCTGTATAAAACCGAAAATACCGAACGTCCGGCGCAACCGCATTGCCAGCCGCATCCTCCACGGCACCTTCGGATAGGACGATCCGGTACACCCAGTTCGTGTCGTTTCTAAAGTCGCCCTTAGGAAGCGCAACGCTAAGCTCGAGAGGGCCCTCCTGCACCACGGTGAAGGGCACGGCCGTGAACCCGAGCCCCTTTCCTGAATCAACCTCAAGGGTCACGCCCTGGGGATCAAAGGCCGTAATCGGTTCGCTAAAAAACAGGGGTATTGGAACCTTACGTCGCGTCGCCGCCGAGGGAATCGATGCCGGATCGCTGGATGACGGTGTCGCCTGCGGATGGTTCCATTGGACGGTGGGAGCAGTGGTATCCGGATTGGCTTGGGTGGTCACCTTCCACCCATCGGCATCGATTCCCGCGAACGGTTGGCCCTGAAGACTGGAGATGGCCCCTGGCGCAAAACGCACCTCAACGGTTGCCTGGTAAGGAAGGGATGTCTGTGGCGTGAGGGTGACGGCGTTCGCGTCAGCAGCAACGGTCGCGGCAGCAACCGCACCGTCCACCAGTAACTGAACCTTGGCGGTGTCCACCGACACGGGCACGCTAAACGTTGCAGCAAACACCGCTTCAATGTCCACGGAACCCGAACCGTTGGCCGGTTCGACCGACGTGAGCGTCGGGGCCGCTTCGGCAGCCTCGCTGACGTCTTGCCTTGAGGTCTCTGTGGGCTGCGCACCGGTGAGGTCGGCGTAACCACATGCGTTGAGTGTGACGGCTAGAGCCAGAGTGAACACTAATGCACGATGTGACACGGTGACAAAAAGTATAGCCGGAGGCAGCCACTCAGCGGATGGTGCTGTGTGGCTGCATGTTCATGCAACCGAACCGCCACCCTCTGCTTGTGTACTTGCATGATTAATTAGCAAACATACACCCATTGACACTAATGCTTTGTGCAATGTAGTTTAACTTACACGTCTCGGAACTGAGGTTTCAGCACGTGCCTCGATGGCAACGCTCACGTGTTCCCTAACACGTGTCGATACTTGTACCTATCGAGGTCCTTCCCGAAAGGAAGATCCTATGAAACGTTGGATTATTGGTCTCGCCGCCGCCTTTGCCCTCGGGGTGCCCAGCACCGCGATGGCGCAGTGCAGCATCAACAACGAGACGCCACTCACCATGCTTTCCAACTCGTTCGAGGCGTGGAAGATTATGAGTGACGCCATGACAAGTTGCGGCAACTTCGAAGGCACCCTTGACGCGGACTACCGCCTCAAGGTCAACGACGCCTTGGCCGCCAACCCCGCGGTATTCAGCATGGTCGGCGTCTCAAACTCGACCCTGACCCCCCTCGTGGCCGATGGCCTGGTGCGCCCCCTGAACGATTTGGTTGAGCAGTACGGCGCCGACCTCCTGCCGTCGCAACTGATCACGGTGGATGGCGACATTGTCGCGATCAGCATGATGGTCAACGCGCAACACCTCATGTACCGCGCAGACATCCTGGACGTGCTCGGCCTTGACGTGCCTGAGACCTACCCAGAGGTGCTCGAAGTCGCCGCAGAAATCCAAGACTCAGGCCTCGTGGACTACCCGCTCGTGGGTACCTTCGGAGCCGGCTGGAACCTTGGTGAAGAGTTCGTCAACATGTACCTCGGGTACGACACCCCGATGTTCACCGCCGACAACCGCCCGAACGTGAACAACGAAGACGGCGTTGCCGCCCTCGAGATGCTCAAAGCTCTCGGCGAGTACATGGACCCCGAATACCTGAGCTTCGACTCCACCGCCGCCCAGCAAAAAATGCAGCAAAGCCAAGCGGCCATGACCAACCTGTGGGCAACCCGCGCGGCCGCCATGGACAACGCCGAAGAGTCTGAAGTCGTCGGCATGGTGGAATTCGCTGCCGCCCCCGCCGCCTTCGCTGGTGGGGCACCCGCCACCACCCTCTGGTGGGACGGCATTTCGATCGCTGCCAACATCAGCGACGAGGAAGCCGAAGCCGCCTTTAAGGTCCTGCTCGAAGGCATCAAATACGACGTGCTCTCGCAGCACCCCGATGCCGCCATCTGGTTGAGCAACCCTGCCATCGAGTCTGACGTTGCCGTCGGTGCGCAGGCCTCCGCTGCCGGTGGCGCGCCTGCCTACCCCTCGTCCAACCTGATCGGCATCATGCACAACGCCGCCGGCGAGTTCATCCCTGCGTACTTAAACGGCGAAACCAGCGCCGAAGAAGCCCTCGCCGCCATGGAAGACGCATACCTGACGGCCGCCCAAGAAAACGGTCTGATTAACTAGCACCTGCCGCTAACGGGCTGCAGCCAAGCCAGCAGCCCGTACCAACTGCCAAGCCGCCATTCGCACCATCTGCGAATGGCGGCTCGCAGGAAAGGTCTTATTTAATGCGCGCAATCTTGCTGAGTCCCCCTCAATGAACAACCGAACCTTCTGGTGGTTCGTCGGCCCATCCCTCTTCATGATGGTGCTCTTTATCGCCGGTCCACTCGTGGGCGTCGCGGTGCAGTCGTTCCAGCAGCAGCGTGCCAGCTTCGAAACCGTCGAACGCGAATCGTGCACGCCGTTCGGTTGCACCACCGAAGAAGCGACCGTCCCCATCACCGGTGACGACGGCCGCATCATCACCCGCACCGTATGGGTGGGTTGGGACAACTACGCCGCCCTGCTAAACGGGCCTGCCGTCAGAAACGCCCTCGCCAATCCTGGCGACGCCTTGCGGCAACTCGCCCAAATTCCTTTCTGGGATGCCTTACGTTTCACCGTCACGTTCGCGTTGGTCACCCTGCCGCTGGTGATTGTCCTGGGGCTGTTGCTTGCCCTGGCCGTCAACACCCTCACGGAGCAACTCAAAGGCCCCACCATTTTCGTGACGCTGCTGCCGTTCATCATCACGCCCGTCATTGGTGCGCTTGCGATCCGCTGGCTTTTCATCGGTGACGGCATCCTGACAGCCGGCTTGGAGCGCTTATTGCAGCAAGAGATCGCGATGTTCGCCCAAGGCTGGACGATTGAGCTGATGATGCTCGGTTACCGCGTCTGGCACGTCGTCCCATTCGCATTCGTGATTTTTTATGCGGGCCTTCAAACCGTGGCCAGCGAACGCCTTGAAGCGGCCGGCATCGACGGTGCCACCCGCTGGCAGAAACTGCGGCATGTCATCGTGCCGCACCTCATGCCACTCATCGTGTTCGTGTCGCTCATTCACCTGATGGACTCCTACCGGGTGTTCGACGAAATCGTCGGCTTCAGCGCGTCTGGCTACCGCATCAGCCTGCAGTGGCTCACGTACGACTTCCTCATTCCTGACGAGTCCGGCAACCGCAGCATCGGCCGGGCGTCCGCCTCAGCAGTACTCACCATGATCGGCATTGTCGTCATCCTCATTCCGCTCCTGCGCAACACCTGGAAGGAGCAACGGCAAGCATGAACGGACCATCCAACCTCCACCGCCTTCCAGGCATCTGGCGCGCCAGCTCAAACGTGCTCGTGGCCGTATGGCTGCTGATTGCGATCTTCCCGATCGCTTGGCTGGTGGTCATGAGCGTCAAGCTTCCCATCGATGCGTTCGCTCCCAACATTTTTGACGTGCTCGGCGGCCCCGAAACCAAAGCCCAAATCGGTGGCTTATCCACCTACGATCTGGCCTTGCTGATCCTCACGGTCATCCTGACCGCCAGCGTGCACAGCGCCCGCCGGTTCTTATTCCGGCCGTTCGCCGACACCACCGGCGAGCTCAAGGTCGGCGGGGTGATCCTGAGTTACCTGACGACCGCCCTCACGCTCGGCGTTGGCGCGCTGCTGGTGACACCGTGGGTTGGCACGGCCCTTGAACGCCTGACGCCCGATGGGCCCCTCAGCCAACCGCTGCTTGGGGCGACACTGCAGCACTTCCGGGCCGTATGGATCGACAACGCCTTTTACGTGCACCTGCAAAACTCGTTGTTAATTACGGGTGGCGTGGTGGCCATCAGCCTCACGATCGGCGCCCTCGCCGGTTACGGCCTGGCCCGCAAAAGCAGCCAGATTGCGTTCTGGATTCTGATTATCGCGCTGGTGTTCCGCGCGCTGCCGCACTCAACGCTCGTGACGGGCTACTTACCGCCGTTTATTGAACTCGGCCTGTACGGCCAACAGTTTGCCGTCATCATCGTGCTCGTGGCGATCAACCAACCGTTCACCATTTGGATGCTCAGAAGCTTCTTCACCAACGTGCCGTCGTCCCTTGACGAGGCCGCCATGGTGGACGGTGCGACGCGTTTGCAGGCGTTCTGGCACGTCATCATGCCGGTCATGTGGCCAGGGGTGATCACCACCGGCCTGTTCTCCTTCATGCTGGCCTACAACGACTACCTCGTGGCGGCGTTGCTCCTCGACGGCCAAAGCCAAACGATGGTGCCCGCCATCATGCAGTACTTCAACCGCGAAACCACCCTCACCGACCAGCTTGAAGCCATCGCGGCAGCCGTCAGCATTACCGGCCCGCTGTTCATTCTCGTGCTCGTCTTCCAGAAACAGATCGTCTCCGGCCTCACCCAAGGCGCCGTGAAAGGATAATCGTGAGCAACCCCGACACCCTCCTGCAAGCCAAGCAACGACTCAAAGCGTTCGAGGACGCCTTTGAGGGGGTGCACCCACGCGACCTCAAAGCCAAACTCGCCGAGCATGTCACCCCCAACTACCGCTGGTACGGCACGCACCCGTTCCGGGACACCCTCGACCTTGACGGTGTCATAGAAGGCTTCTGGAACCCGTTCTTGGATGCGTTCCGGTACGCCCAACGCCGCCCATCGGTGGTGTTCAGCAGCGTCGCGACCGAAACACCCGACGAAACGTGGGTGTCCAGTACCGGGTTGATCGTCGGCATGTTCGAAAAACCGTGGTTGGACATTCCCGACACCGGCAAGATGGCGTTCCTCTCGTCGTGCGAATTCCACCGTCTAGAGGACGGAAAAATTGCGGAGACGTACCACTTCCTGGACGTGATCGCCGTCATGCAACAAGCCGGCGTGGACGGCCTTCCGCCCCAAACGGGCAGCCCGATCCCGTTCCTGCCGCCGCGCACGCAAGACGGCCTGCAGTACGGTCCCGTCGCGGACGCCGCCACGAGCGCCAGCATGCTCGAACTCATGACCAAACTCGGTGACGACCTTGGCGCCAACCCCGAAGTCGACATGGACCCTGCCGTGCTGCGTGAGGTATGGCACGAAGACATGATCTGGTGGGGTCCTGCCGGCATCGGCAGCAACATGAGCATCCAAGGCTTCAAAGACCAGCATCAGAAGCCCTACCGGCACTCCCTTTACGACGAGCGTTATTTCGAAGGCCACCGCGCCAGCTTCGCGGAAGGGGACTACGGTGGTTGGGTCGGCTGGCCTAGCCTCAAAGAGCGCGTCACCAAAGGCGGGTTTCTTGGCATGGCCGCCACCAACGATTTCGCCACCCAGCGTGTCATTGATATCTACCGCCGCGAGAACGGCAAGATGGCCGAAAACTGGGTGTTTATCGACCTGCTCGATTACCTCTGGCAACTCGACGTCGACCCGCTCAAACGCATGCGGGAAATGCAACGCCGCCGCGTTTAACCCACCACCAAAGGAGTTTTGTCATGTCCGATGCCCCTGAAGTCATCAAGTTCGACCAACTCAAAGAACGCGGTGTACCGCTGATGTTCATCGACAGCATCCTGCCGGGCCACAACCGCATGAACTACGCCTTGGTCGGCGATACCGCCAGCGAAAACCCCAACTACGCGCCGCTGATCACAAGCCCGCACAAATTCCAGCTTGGCATGGCCATGTGCCCTCCCGGCCAAGGACCTGCGTATCACACGCACGACTACATTGAGGCGTTCTTCGTCCTGCGCGGCACCTTCCGCTTCCATTACGGGCACGACGAGAACGAACCCAGCGACTTTGTGGATATCGGCCCATGGGACCTGATTTCGCTCCCACCCAAACTGTGGCGCAGCTTTGAAAACATCAGTGATGAAGAAGGCTGGTTCTTCGCCGTCTTAGAACCTCACGAGGTGTTTGAAGGCAAAGACCCCTACTGGAGCCCCAAAGTGCAGCGCGCCGCTGCCGATGCGGGATTTCACGCCGATGAGCGCGGCAAGATGGTCAAACCAGACGATTTTGAAGCCCGCGAAGCCGACATGCGCGCCAAACTCAACGCCATGATCGCGGACACCAAACCGGCCCGCTGACCGTGGCGCAACGTCCCCGCTTCAACGCGACACCCACGCCCGGTGGGCTGCCAGGTTTCGATCCGCAGTACGCCGACCTGGTCGACTACATTGTCACCATCACCGAGCGGATCTGGGAACGCTCCGACATGGGGCACATCCACGACACGTACGAACCCGACGTCATCGTGCACACAGGCCTTGGCACGAGCCGCGGCATCGACGGTGTCATCGCCGGCAGTATTCACATGCTGGCGGGATTCCCAGACCGCCGTATGGCCGCTGAGGACGTCATCGCCACCGGCAATGCGGACGACGGCTACCGCTCAGGTCACCTGATCAACAACACCGCCACGCACGACGGCCCAGGTGCGTTCGGCGAGCCGACCGGTCTGCCCGTGCGCTTCTTTGCGATTGCTGAATGCGCCGCCAAAAACAACAAGATCTACGAAGAATGGTTGGTGCGGGACACCGTCGCTATCGCCGAACAGTTGGAGTTAGACCCGATCGAGTTGGCGCTTGACGCGACCGTTCCGGCAGGCTTTAAGCCCACACCACCCGGCCCAGAACACGCCAGCGACATCGAATTCGTGGGTGCAAGCGAAGACCATCCCGCCGTCCAAACGGCCTTAAGCCTCTTGGATGGCACCATCAACGGTCGCCATTTCAACCGCATTGCCGAGCTTTACGACGACGCGACTGTCACCTGGGTTCCAGGCCACGTCGAGCTTCACGGCGCCGACCCGTTCCGGCGCTTCATGCTGACCCTCATCGCGCCGTTCCCCGACGCCTACCTGGACGTGCAACGCGTGGACGTCAACGAACAAGACGGCCTGACACGCGTGGCGGTGCGCTGGTACTTGCGTGGCACGCACCGTCTTGAAGGACGCTTCGGGCCTCCCACCGGCCGGCCCATCGATGCGCTCGGCATTAGCCACATTCACGTTCAAAACGGCCGCGTCGTACGGCATTACTTCGTGCTCGACGAACTGGCTCTACTAACCACGCTGCACGGCGAGTACGCTACCGAGGAGACGCCATCATGAGCATCAGAACCATCAAACAGGGGATCCAGCCCGACGCCAAGGCCCGCGCCAGCGCGCAGGTACGTGACACGGTGCAAAACCTGCTGGAACGCATCGAAAACGAAGGCGACAGCGTCGTTCGTGAGCTATCCCAGCAGTTCGACGGTTACGCACCCGAGGCCTTTCGTTTAAGCGATGACGAGATTCAGGCGGCCATCGACGCCGTTCCTGAAGACGAACTCGCGTCCATTCGGTTCACCATCGAGCAGGTACAAACGTTCGCGCGTGCGCAACGCGAAGGCTTGCGTGACGTGGAGGTTGAAACCCTTCCTGGCGTCACCCTAGGGCACAAAAACATCCCCATCGATAGTGTCGGTTGTTACATCCCAGGCGGGCGTTACCCCATGGTGGCGTCAGCCATCATGAGCGTTGGCACCGCCAAGGTCGCTGGCGTGCCACGCGTGATCGCCTGCACGCCACCCAAGGACGGTAAGCCGTACCCCGCGACCGTGGCCACCATGGCGCTTGCCGGCGCCGACGAAATTTACGTCCTAGGCGGCATCCAAGCGGTGGGCGCCATGGCGATCGGCACCGAGTCGATCGATCCCGTCAACTTCATTGTGGGTCCCGGCAATGCGTTCGTCGCTGAAGCGAAACGGCAGTTGTTCGGCCGTGTCGGCATCGACCTTCTGGCCGGCCCGACCGAGGTGCTCGTGGTCGCCGACGATACGGCGGACACCGAAATGGTGGTCACCGATCTTCTCGGCCAAGCCGAGCACGGCGTCAACTCGCCCGCAGTGCTGCTTACCACCAGCGAACGGATCGTCAGCGAGGTGGATGCTGAAATCGAACGGCAGCTTGGGGTGCTCGCGACCGCCGAAGTCGCCGGTGAAGCGTGGCGTAATTACGGGCAGGTCATCTTGTGTGACACCGAACAAGAGCTGCTTGATGAGGCCAACCGTATCGCCAGTGAGCACGTGGAGATCCTGACCCGCGACCCGAACGTCTTCTTAGACGGCATGCGTAACTACGGGTCGCTGTTCCTTGGGCCTGAAACCAACGTCGCATACGGCGATAAGGCGATCGGTACGAACCACATCCTGCCCACCGACGGCGTGGCGCGCTATACGGGTGGCTTGTGGGTCGGAAAGTTCATGAAGACCGTGACCTACCAACGCTGTACCGAAGAGGCCAGCGTGATTGTCGGTCGGCACTGCGCCAAAATTTGCGAGATTGAAGGGTTTGCTGGGCACGGCCGGCAGGCAACATTGCGCGTTGAGCGTTACGGAAGCGACGCCCCATGAGCGAAGGGCCGCCCGCGGTGGTGATCACGGGCGCCTCGGGCGACGTGGGATCCGCCACCGCGCACGCCTTCGCTCAGGCCGGCTACCGGGTCGTGGCCGGCTACCGCAGCCAACAGGCGGCCGCGCAGGCGTTGGTGGAAGCGCTACCAGGCTCAGGCCACACAGCGGTGCATATTGACGTCACCGACCGTGGGTCGCTTGACGCCTTACGCGACCACGTGACCGCTGACATCGGTTCTCTTGACGTACTGGTCAACAACGCGGGTTTTACCGAGTACGTGCCCCACGATGACCTGGACGGCTTAAGCGATGATCTGTTCGACCGTATTTTTCAGACCAACACCCGTGGGGCGTTCGCCGCATCCCGCGCGCTCCTGCCGCTACTCAAGCGCGAACCGGGCGGCCTGATCGTGCACTTGAGCAGCATTGCCGGAATCACCGGACAAGGCAGCAACGTCGCCTACTGCGCCTCAAAAGCCGCGCTTGACTCGATGACTCGGTCGCTCGCTCGGGCGCTCGCTCCCGATGTACGCGTGGTCTCGGTCGCTCCGGGTCTGATTGATGGGCCCTACGCCGAAAACCTAGACCCATCGTACGTGGAGGCGCAACGGCAGGGCACGCCGCTGGGTCGCCTTGCGTCGTCCACTGATGTAGCCGCCGCCATCCTGAGTGTGGCGCGAGACCTCACGTTTTCAACCGGGTGCATCATCCCTGTGGATGGTGGCCGTCCGGTCGCATGAGCACGCCCGAACCGGTGGTGATGCTGCCGGGCACACTGTGTACCGGCGAGGTGTTCGCGTCGCAAGCCAGCGCCTTGCGTGCGGCCGGGCATGCGGTAGAAGTCCTGCCGCTTGGGTCGGATGCGAGCGTTGACGCGCACGCCGCGGCGGTTCTGTCCGTCGCGCCGGAACGTTTCGCTTTGGTCGGTTTTTCCCAGGGTGCGATCACCGCCCTGGCGGTATTACGTCGTGCGCCCGCCCGGGTGTCGCGCGCAGCGTTTCTCGCACTTAATCCCGGCGCGCCAACAGACGCGCAGCGTGAGGTGTGGTCAGGCTGGCTTGCAGAGGCCCACTCGGAGGCGGGCCGCCGGCGCATCGGGGAGGCGCTCAGTGCCAACGTGAGCCCAGAAAACCAAAACGACACGCGCTTACGCGAGCGCATCATTGAGATGGCGGTCGCCACACCGGGAGAAGCGTTTGAAGGCCAATTGGCGGCGTTGGCGTCACGCCCTGATGCGTGGCAAACGCTGGACGGGCTCAACCTGCCGTGTGAACTTGCGGTCGGCCGTGACGATCCGGTCACGCCTGTTGATTTGCACGAGCGGGTGCTCGGGCATCTCCCGCAAGGCACAACCCTCAGCATCTTCAACCAGGCTGGACACTACGCACCGCTAGAGCGGCCTAATGAGGTCACAGGTTGGCTTCAATCCTGGCTGGCTGGCGAGACGCCTGCACCGGCTTCAGGGGTAGGCTGACGCATGCAACCTTCCGGTTTAAAAGACCGTCTTATGCGAGGCGATACGGTCGCCAACGCGTGGCTGACCATCCCGTCGGCGTTTGCCGCTGAAGCGGTCGCCCACGCCGGCGTTGACTCCGTCACGGTGGATATGCAGCACGCCCCCATTGACGTTGCGACCATGGTGACGATGCTGCAGGCCGTCACAGCCGCACCGGCCGTGCCGCTGGTGCGGGTTGGTTCGCACGATCCAGCCGCCGCGATGCAGGTGTTGGACGCGGGTGCCATGGGGGTGATTTGCCCCCTTATCGATACACCCGAGCAGGCGGCAGCGTTCGTGCGGGCGTGCCGTTATCCGCCAGAAGGTGGGCGGTCATGGGGGCCGACGCGCGCCAAATTTGCGCATGGCGGTTACGACCGCACCGTGGCCAACGACGAGATCTTGACGTTTGCGATGATCGAGACCCCCAGCGGACTTGAGAACCTTGGGACGATCGCGCAAACGGCCGGGCTGGACGGCCTGTTTGTCGGGCCGGTTGACCTTAGCCTGAACCTCACGGGTCAGCCCGTTGTGGACCTAGACAGTGGACCACTCATGGGCGCACTTGAGCAGGTCATTGAGGCTTGCACCACGCACGGTTTGATTCCAGGGGTATTCGCGTCCAACGGTCAAGAGGCTGCTCGCATGCACGCGATCGGCTTTCGCTTTGTCACGGTTGGTGCGGACGCGGCGCACATGACGCGTGGTTTATCAGCGGCAACGAAGGAACTGAAAGCCAACTAGCCATCGGAAGACGCGAGTCGTGACACGGTGTCGGGGTCGTCACCACCAAAGTGGCGCCTAATCACCAGCGCAAAGACACCGTGTGCGCCATCAGCATGCTTAAAAAGCGTCGCGCAAGCACGCAGTTGCTTGGCGTCTTCTTCGCCCAACGCCGCTTCAATCGGCCGTTCGGGACGTCCTCCGATGGCCTGCGTTGCGGCCAGCATCGCGTCCATCACGGTCCTAAGGCGGCAGCCAAGCAGTGGGTGCTCTAAGTAGGCTTTGGCTTCGTCAAGGCCGGACAAGACGTAATGGTCGACGGCGACACCTGAGGCCGTGCCGCGAATTTGGGGGCAGACGACATCCATCCAATCCGTCCGCTTTTCACCCGCATCAAGCTCGGTGAGCACCGACTCCATCAAGGGTCGTTGTGCCTGCACGAACCGTCCAAGATTGTAAGGATCAATGCCCGCCGTTGCGCCATTGGGAAGCGTGATGTGGGTGGACATCGGATCGCTGGAAGGTTGCATATCGCCCGTCATTGGTCCAGGACCACTGAGTACGCGAGATGACGAGGGGCGTCTGGGTTTAAGCCGCGAGCTTGCGCAGCATGCAAGGCGTACGCCTGAAGCGCTGTCATCGGTGCGGTGACATCAAACGGCAGCGACCAACCTTGCGGCCAACGGAGCGACACCCCTAACGGCGGCACGCCCTCCGTCGCCAGCGTGGCGACCTTGGCTCCGAAACCTTCAAGTTCGCGCAGCACCTCCAACGCAGGCTCGGTGGTATCGGGATGCAACATACCGATGACGAGTGTGTCCTCGCTAACAAGGCTTCGCGGGCCATGACGATGCTCAAACGTCTCAAAACCTTCTGCGTCCATCAATGCCGACTCTTTTAGCTTCAGCGCCCCCTCTCGGGCCACGGGCCAAAAACGACCGTCGCCTAGCAGGTGCACACGCCGAACATCGGTCGGCAGCTCATGCGCCCACGCTCTGGATGCTGCCGTATGGCCGTCCCACAGTGAGGCAGCGTCAAGCCCGGGCGTCTGAATCCAGGAGGCCACCAACCAGCCGGCTGCGACAACGGAGCGAGTCTGGACCACCGACCGCTCGTCTACAGACGGCATGACCGTGGATGCACTGGCCGCTGCGGCGAGCGGTGAACCCTCTACGGTCGTAATCGCATGCACGGCCCTTGCCGAACTCGCGACCGTCCTAACGGCTTCCACCGTCTCGGTGGTCGTCCCGCTTCGGCTGATCGCCACCACCTGTCGTCCGCGGGCAGCCTGACCGGCGTTATGGAACACGATTTCGGCCGATGGGACGGCCTGGGCGTCCAGACCAAGATCGGTCAAGGCTGCCGCGAGGGCTGAACCAAGGTGAAACGATGAGCCTGAGCCAACAAAGAGCCACGGCGCCCCCGCATCTAATGTGTCTTGAATGTCGCTGGGCACGTGCGCCGGCACACTGAGTACCGACCGTTCGGTGCCAAGAATCTCGGTTTCCATATAGGTGGTGGTCATGGTGAACTCCGAAAGGTTTGGGGCACCAAGCGACCGCTGGCACCACGTAACGTTGAAGGGGCGTGCCTGCGAAAGGCCGTGGGCTTAGCGCGCGTTGAGGGCGACCGCGAGTTGGTAGGCGTCGCTGCGATAGGCACTGACGACGTGCTCAAGAACGTTGCGTTGCTCGTCTACGGTCGTCCTGGTGATCATCAGCACGGGCGTCAACCGGTCCACATTCAGGTGGCGGATTTCGTCCTCGTTCGGCAAGCGTGCGGAGACGATCTGCTGTGCTTTGTACGGCTCAATGCCGTAGGCGGCCTTAAATGTGGCGTAAAGGCTGCCGTACTGAAGAAGCTTCTCAAGCGAGAACGGTTGGAATCGCGGTGGCAGGAAGGTGGTCTGTAGCGCCAATGGGCGTCCGTCGGCCGTGCGAATACGCACGATTCTGGTCACATGCGTACCAGGTTCGATGTGAAAACGTTCAGCGACCGTTCCGGGAGCTTCAACCGTTGAGAACTCAACGAGTTCACTGCCTGCCGTTTTGCCGAGCGAGCGCATTTCGTCGGCAAAGCCAAGGACGCGGTCGATTGACTGCCGGACCGGCTCAGGGCACACGTACGTCCCAGAGCCGTGACGTCGCTCGAGGACCTTTTCATCAACGAGCGCCTCAATGGCGCGGCGGACGGTCATGCGTGAGAGCTGCAGCTCTTCACTCAACACGCGTTCCGATGGAACGGCGGTCCCAACAGGCAGGGTGCCGTTGGCAATCATCTCGCGCAGTTTGGCTTGAAGTTGAAGGTACAGAGGGGTGGCCGATTCGCGCTCTAGGTGAACGCTCGATGCGAACGCCTGCGCGGGAGTAGGTTCGGCCTGCATGGTCATGGACGTCGTCATTATAGTGTCGACTCGCTTGTGTGGGCTTGGTTCGTGTGCATCATGGTGACGTTTGGTAGTGCGGTCAGCCAACGTTCGTATCCTTGGGCGTAAGGTTCGCACTCCTCTGGGGTGGCCTGGAGGACACGTTGTTCGCCTTGCATGGCTTGCGCCACCACCTGGGTGGTGTCCGCCACACCGGCTGCGACAGCCGCGTAGGCGACCGCGCCGACCAAGGAGACATCGGATTGTGACTGGACGTGAAGCGGTCCACTGAGGGTTCGCGCTAACAGCGTCTGCATGGCTTCACTGCGTCCCACCCCGCCCGTCATGGCCACAATATTGCCGTCCGGCCTACCGAGCGCGTCCAGCGCATAGCGGATGGCGTACGCGACCCCTTCCATCACGGCGCGCGTCATTTCGCCTGCGTTAGCGGCCGTTGAGAGTTGCGTGAATGCGCCCTGGGGTTCGCTGATGAGGTCGGGGGTCCCAGAGCCTTGCAGGTACGGCACGAAGTACGGCGGACGACCGGCTTCGTCCGCCTGATGGTTGTGAAGGCCGTCAAGGTCGGGGGCGGTGAGGTTGAGTACCGAAGCCCACCAACTGAGCGACAGACCAGCACTCGGTAGCGCCCCCATCGCGAAGGTTTGCTGCGTATCACGGCCTTGAAACAAAAACCGTGCGCCCTCCTCGGGGTGGTAGCGACGAACCGGAGCGCGGGTACGTATGAGTTGCGCAGCAGTTCCGGCGTTGATGAGGACTGCGTTGTCGTTTTGGCGTGGGTGCCCGTTCAATGCAGCCGCAACGTCACCCGAACCAGCAGCAACGGGCAGGCCTTCAGGTAGGCCGGTCTGACGTGCGGCGTCCGCAGTGATGCGGCCAGCCACGTCCGTGCTGGCGTGCGGGTCTTGAAACCAGTCACGTGAGAACCCGAGACGGCCAATGAGGTCTGAATCCCACTGTTGACGGTCAAAATCCCAGAGCAAACTGCCTGACGCGTCGGAGTAGTCCGTGGCAAGCAACCCGGTCAGGCGCCACCGTAGGTAATCCTTAGGAAACATGACGTGGCGTATGCGCTCAAAGGCGCCGGGTTCGTGGCGCTGAACCCACGCGAGTTTTGTCGCGGTATACGGAGCGGTCGGTGGATTCCACAGGGCGTTGGTGGAAGCGCCAATCAGATGGTCACCTTCGGCGTGACTGCGGGCGTCCGCCCAAGCCATGGCGGGACGGACGGGGGTGAGGTCCGCAGCGAGCATGACGGTGGAGTGCATGTGACCAGACAAACCGGCAGCTTGGAGGGTTTCTGGATCCACACCTGGCGCCGATAGCACCTCATTGATGGCGGCCACGAACAGCGTCCACCAGTCGCTTGGGTCGTGCTCAAACGCACCATCCTGCGGAACGCCATAAGGCACGTCACGCGACGCTTCAGCGACGACGGTCCAAGTGGCGGTGTCAACCACCGCGATCTTGAGTCGCTGGGTACCAAGGTCAATTCCAAGCAGGGTGGGGGTGGTCATACGTCGGTTCCTCCACTGGGCCGCCCCGCGTGGGGGCGGCCCTTGAGGGGATGAGGGAACTTACGGTTTTTCAAAGTAAGGAGCGAGAAACTCGTAGGCCTCTTGTGAGGCGCGATCCATGTCGGCCAGGCCTGGCATGTCCATATCACCGACGCCACCTGGACCGCCTTTGAACCAGCCTTCCCACTCAACAGCAACGTACCCGTCGTAACCAATAGCCTCGAGTGCTTTGGCGTAACGCGCGAAGTTAACCATGCCGCCGCCAAACCAGCACATATTCCAGTTGCCGATCACGCCTGTGATGTCCTTGGCATGAATGTGATCAAGGTAAGGGGCGAATTGACGGAAGGCTTCCTCAATCTCCATATGGGGGCGAATGCCAAGCTCCATGCCACCAAAGTCGATGGTCACCCGAACGTTGTCAAGGCCAACACGCTCGATGACCTCAATCGTGGGTTCTGGGAGATTGATGAGGGTTTCTTGGTGCGGCTCAATACTGAAGTTCATGCCACGCTCCCCGGCGTACTCCGCGCATTCGCGGACCATGTCGACCATGATCTGCATCGCTTCTTTGCGGGAGAGGAGCATGTACGTTTGCGGCAGGTAGTACCCCGCAATGTAGGCCACGATGGTACGAGAGCCAATCGAAGCGCAGAAGTCAATCGCCTTCTTGGTGGCTTCAATCTGCTCGCGGCGGCGCCAATGCTGCGGGGTGAGCGTGAGGAAGTGCACGCCAACCCCAGCGATCTCCATGTTCTTATCCGCGACGTAACCTTTGAGTTCTTGCTTTAGGCGGTCGTATTCACGGTCGTCAAACTCAAGGAAGCGGGTGTAGAAGAAATCAACCGCGGTGTAGCCGTACTCTTTTGAGCGGTCAATGGTCCATTCGATGGGCTTATCGCCCCAGCTGTTGATGGGGACGCCGGTGACGCCCATTTCGCCGTATGGGTTGTTGGGCCAGATTTCGTTTGAGAGTTTCATGTGGACCTCCGTGGGTGCGTGTAGGGCTCGGGATGGTAGGGCGGGCGGTTGGCTTTAAACCTCCTTGCAGCGTGGGTCATGTTTTGAGGGCGCCGGCCACGAGACCGCGGATGAACAGGCGACCGGCAAAGGCGAAGAAGATGATGCCGGGGATCATGGCGAGGACGGTGTTGCTGGTCAGCAGGCCCCAATCGATGTTGTATTGCGCGAGGATGTCCGCCAGACCCATCGGTAGCGTCTTGAGGTCACGGTCGATGAGGAGCACGCTACTGAACGTGAACTCGGTCCATGACGTGATGAACGCGTAGACACTGATGGTGCCAAGACCGGGCCCGATGAGGGGCAGGATGACCCTGCCGTAGATCGCCCAGCGGCTCGCTCCGTCGACGGTGGCGGCTTCTTCAATTTCGCGTGGCACAGCGTCTAGGAAGCCTTCGATCAGCCAGAAGGCAAAGGGGGCGGTAAGCATGACGTTGACGAGGATGAGGCCCAGGTGCGTATCGATCAGGTTGAGGCCCGCGACAACCTCGTAGATCGGCACGATCAACAGGGTTGTGGGAAAGACAAACGCGAGGATGGCGACAAATTTGAGGTTACGTAGCCAGTCCATTTGGCCGCGGTAGGCGCCTAATGCCGCGAGGACGACGACCACGGTGGTAAGCGCGGTTGTTCCGAGTCCGACGATGAGGCTGTTTCTGAGTTGAATCAAAAAGTCCGTCTCGAACAGGAGTAACCGGTACTGCTCGAACGTCACGGTGGCTGGCCAGAGGGTCGGCGGACTCGAGATGATTTCGCGGGCGGTCTTGAGGGATGACAGGGCGACCCATAGGACCGGGCCTACGGTGATGACCATGAGCAGGCCGATAAAGAACCACGGGAGGAGTTTGCGAACGGCGGCTTTGCTCATCGTGCGTGGTAGGCCTTCCTGACGGCGACGTTGTAGAAGAAGACGGCGAACAGCATCATGAACACCATCAAGATGACGCTCGCTGCTGAGCTTTTAGCCATGTTGAACGCGTTAAATGCTGTTTCGTAGACGTACATTGGGGCGGTGAAGGTGGCGTTAGCGGGTCCGCCTTGGGTGACCAAGAAGATGGTGTCGTAAATGTTGAACGACCATAGGGTGCCGACCAGGCCGACGATGCCTAGAATGCGGCTGATGAGCGGCAGCGTGATCCGGCTGAACTTGTGCCAAGCGTTCGCGCCGTCGATGGCCGCAGCTTCATAGAGCTCGTCTGGGACGGTGGTCAGGGCGCCTAAAATGACCACGAAGAAGAACGGAAACCAGTGCCAGGAGTTCAAAATAATGAGGCTGCCCATGGCGCGGTCGGCGCTACCGAACGCATTCCAACTTTCGTTTGCAATCCCGAGCAGGTTCGTGACGTACGGAAGCAGGCCGTAGCTGCTGTTGGTCAACCAGGTACCGATCACCGCGACGGCAACCGTGGGGATGATCCACGGCAAGAGCACCGCGAGTTGCAGGCCAAGATTCTTCGCGCGGCGGCTTAGGAGCAGGGCGAACAGGAACGCGACGATGGTTTGCAGCAAGGCGTTGCCGAGGATCCATTGGCCGCTACGGCCAAGGCTATTCCAGAACAGGGGGTCGGTCAGAACGCGGCGGTACTGGCGGAAGCCTGCAAATTCGGCAGGCATGCCAATGAATTTCATATTGGTAAACGAGTTGCCGATGGCGATTGCGACGGGGACAACGACGAGGGTAATCAAAATAAGCACGAACGGCAGCACCATCAGTAGGGCCGGCCAGTCGATTGGGTTGCGTCGTTTCATACGGTGTCGCTTTCTACGGTGACGTGCTTAGAGTTGGGGGTTGGGCGGCGCATGAGCGCCGCCCAACCTTGCGACTTGCGGGCTTTAGTTACTGCGGAAGTCGGCGACGGCCTCTTCCATGCGGGCTTGACCCCAAGCGGCGGCTTCTTCAGCGCTCAGGCCACCAGTGGCCATTTGCTGCACGACTTGGGCGAGGAGGTTTTGGCTCGACACGGCAGTGATTTCGTCACAGACGTAACCACCAGTGAAGCCGAAGAGGGCGCCGTACTCGGAGTAGGCGATCATTTCTTCAACGTAGTCGCGGTACTGCGCCACGATCGGGTTTTCCCAGAGGGTCTCGGACTCGAGGCCGCTTTGCGTCACTGGGAAGAACAGGCCAGGCTCCGCGCCAAGGAACTCGCCGTACACATCCGGTTCCAGGACGTAGCTAAGGAAGGCGTGTGCCGCTTCTTGCTTGGCCGGATCGTCAGCGAAGACCATCGCGCCGTTGGAGTAGTAGATCGTGCCTTCTTGGCCGCCTTCATCGGCGACGGGGATGCGGGCCATGCCGAGATCTTCGGCGGGCCGGCCGGATTCCTCTTCCCAGGGGGTGAGGTACTGACCTTTTTCGATGGCCATGGCGGTGGTGCCGGCGTTGAAGAGCGCTTGCGGTTCACCCCATGAGAAGCTCGTGGCGTCGGGGGGGCTGACGGCGAGCAGATCAGAGTACAGCTGGAGCGCGCGGACCGTTTCAGGGGTGTCAAACGTCGGGTTGCACTGTGCGTCGAACATGCTGCCTGCGCCTGAGGTAAGCATGATGCTGTAGATCACCTGGTCGCTGGCGAGGTTACGGCCGGCGGGCACCGCGATGCCGTACTGGCCGTCACCGGTCAGCTTCTGGGCTGCTTCAAGCAGTTCGCTGTACGTTTCGGGTGGGTTTTCGATGCCGGCTTCGCGGAATTTGTCTTTGCGGTACCAGAGAACTTGTTCCATGCCGTAAAGCGGCACAGCCCAATGCTCACCGTCATCAAAGTAGGCGTCGGTAGCCGCATCAATGAAGTCGTGTTGGGCGTCAAGATCGTTGACGAGGTCCGTCACCGGTTGGGCGATCCCAAGTTCACGCACGGTGAGAGCGAAGTCGGGGATGGCGAACATAATGTCAGGCTGGTTGCCTGATGCGGCCGCCACAGCAAGGTTCTGGTAGACGTTGTTCCAGTCACGAACGTCCATTTCGACTTCGTACTGGGGGTTGGCTTCGTTGAAGGCTTCTGCGATTGCTTCGAAGCGCTCCACGCGTTGTGGTGGCTGTTCCATGTGCCAAACGGTGATTTGCGTTTGGGCGACGGCTGCGCCGATCAGCAGGGTCGCAAGTAGGGTTGGGACGATCCTTTGCAGCATGTGGGTATCTCCTTATCGGACTGTGGAGGAATCAGAGGACGTCGATACGGGGTCCGTACCGAGCGATGAGGGCGGCATTATGGTCGCGCGAGTCGCTCATGTGTCCGCTTCTGAACGCATGCACCTCCTCTCCGCGTTCGTGCAAGACCTCGTGGGTGTGCACGATGAGCCACTGAGCCAGGAAGCAGGTGACGATGGTCGAAACAGGTCCGAAGGTGGGTTCACTGCCGTTTAAACCTACGGCGACATCGCCCACAGGGACGTGATTGTTGAGGGTGTGGTGACTTGTGGCAGCCAGCGTGGCGTGCCCAGCGCTTTCAAAGTGCTGCGTGGACGCTTTGGAGGCAATACCGATGACGAGCAGGCCAGCGTCGCGGGCGCGTTCGGCCCAGCGGCGGGTAATCGGTGTTACGCCTGAATTGGTGACAGCGATAGTGGCGTCGTGCGGTTGGGGTGCCACCTGCTCGAAGATGCCGTCTGCCATGGGTTCAATGCGTTCGGTTGCGGTGGAGGCAAGTGCGCCGCGGGCAATCGATAGCGCAGGGTCAAGAATCCCGTTCATCCAGGCAGCCCCGCCGGCGCGAAACGTGGTGTCTGCAGCAACCAGTTGAGAGTGGCCTGCTCCGAATACGTGGACTACACCGCCGCGGGCGATGCGATCAGCGAGTGCTTGGGCAGCTGCGCGAACCGCTTCGGCTTCGTGCGTTTGGATGCGGTTGAGGACGGCCTGGATTGTGTCGCCGTAATTCTTGGCAGGTGAAGAGGTGGTCACAGGGCGCATGCAGTGGTCCTTTTCTGGATTGGCTAACGTGATGACCGAAAGTATGCCAAAGTGATTCCACATTGTCAACCAGTACCAGACCACTTGCAGGACCGGAGGTCAATGCATCCTCAAAGTCCAGCAACAACGACTTCTGGGTCTTTGAAGGCCAGCCAGGCTGCTGTTATGAAACACCGTCCCAGTCGAATAAGTCAGAGCCCTACAGAAAGCCCCAAATCTACACTGCGGTTCGCGCTGGTCCAGTTCTGGTTCATCCCTGGTCTTGATGTGATCAGAGGCACATCAACACCGAGCTGTTAGTCTTCATTGCCATAGCCAGATCACAGGAATGATTCAGCTGTTTATTGCTTTTGCACTCACTTGTGCTGATTGCCACGCATCGAGGATTACAGGCAATTCATCGCAGCAAATACAGCCAGATTATGTTCTACGGTCTGGTGGGTTGCAGCCCTCGCACACAAACGACGTAAGCCAACTCGCCCGTTGATGGCTTCGGGGTGGCAGCCGTCAAATCAGGCAAGGCAAAGTTGGTTGAGCCGTTCCCGCCGTACATCGTCCCAAAGATGGGGAAAAGCCACTGGTACTCCGATATTGCCAGCAACTGGCCGTTGGCCACCATCGTGCCCGGCGGGGCGTACGTGTCAGCCGTGAGCCAAATCTCACCGAGGTAACAAAGGTCATTGTTTCGATCGCCGTTACTTTGAACCGATTTGGTTGTCCCTAAATTGGCGTTCCCGCCATCTTGACCGTCTTGCCCAGCGGGTCCCTGAGGACCTTGGGGTCCCTGCGGTCCTTGGGGTCCTACCAGCGAATTAAGGAATGCTGCGCGGGTGCCTTCGTTGCCAGCGGCCAGCCATACGGAGTACGCGTCGTCACCATTGGAACCGTCTTCACCAGCGGGTCCCTGTGGGCCGGGTTGACCTTGCGGTCCCTGTGAACCGGTCTCTCCCTTTAGGTCAGCAAGAAAGGTGTCCTCGTCGCCTGTATTGCCAGCATCAAGCCAGGTTTGATAAGCGCTTTTTCCCG
>CAJXNS010000025.1 GCA_913057165.1 uncultured Trueperaceae bacterium | reverse complement strand
ACGGTCTGCCAGTGCGTTGGCACTGAAGCCGCCAAACACCACGCTGTGCGTGGCACCGATGCGTGCGCAAGCCAGCATGGCCACGACCGCCTCGGGGATCATCGGCATGTAAATCGCAACACGGTCCCCCTTGGCGATCCCGCGTCCTTTGAGGACGTTCGCAAAGCGGTTTACCTCGTGCAGCATGTCTGAGTACGTCAGCGTTCGACGGTCGCCAGGCTCGCCCTCCCAGAAGAAAGCCACCTTGTTACCCCGGCCGGCCAGGACGTGCCGGTCGAGGGCGTTGTAGGCAAGGTTGGTTTTTCCGCCGACAAACCATTGGGAGTGCGGTTCGTTCCACTGGTGGACCTCACGCCACGGTTCGAACCACGTGAGCTCCTGAGCGACGTCACCCCAGAACGCATCGGGCTCTTCGAGGCTTCGCCGGTGCATCTCCCGGTATTCGGCTTCGCTGCTGATGCGGGCGTCTGCTTTGAATGCTTCTGCTGCGGCGAAGCGCCGCTGTTCGCTGAGAACGGACGTAATGCGTTCCGACATGGTGCCCTCCAAAACTCCAGAATGCGCACGCTCGCAGGCGTCGTGAACGCCCGGTGCGACTCATTGCTTTGTTTCTTATTCCGTCACTGTAACGTAAACGTTGCCTGACCCGAAACAGAGCCATAGGGCCTTAATAGGGATTAACGCCGCCGCCATTCGCGTGGAATCTTCCACCAGTCGCCCGTGAAGATGACGAACAAGGTCACCACTTCAAGGCGTCCGGCGTACATGTTGAACGTCAAGATGAGCTTGTCTAAGACCGCTAAGTCGCCGTAATGATCCATCGGCCCAAGGGCGCTTACGCCAGGCCCGATGTTGCCAAGCGTGGCGATACTGGCTGAGAAGGCACTGTCGAAATCCACGCCGGTAAGCGCCAGCGTGAACGTACTGAATCCAAACAGCGCCACGTACAGCGTGACGAATGCGGCAACCGAGCGAAGCACTTCCTCGGGGATGGTGCGCCCACCCACCCGAATCGGTAAGACCGCACGCGGATGGAGCGCCTTGCGGACCTCGCGGGACGTGTTTTTCGCAACGATCAAGAGGCGAATGATCTTAATACCGCCCGCTGCGCTGCCGGCGGAGCCCCCAACGAACATGAGGGCGATCAGGACCGTTTGGGCGTCGCTATTCCACGCGGCAAAGTCGGCGGCTGCGAAGCCGGTCGTCGTCAGGATCGACAGGACGTGAAAGGCGGACTCGCGCAGGCTTGATTCTGCGCCGTAGGTGCCTGCCAGCAGCCACGTCAACACCGCGGTCGCGCCGGCAACGATCAACAGGTAAACCCGTAATTCCGGGTCGCGAAATAACACCCGGAAGCGCCCTCCTAGGACGCGGTACTGCAGAGCGAAGTTCACGCCCGCCATCAGCATGCCGCCGACGGCCACCCACTGCACCGCTGGGGCAAACCCTTCAAACGAGCGGGCTTCTGGGCTAAAGCCACCCGCCGCCACCGTCGTCCAAGCGTGCAGCACAGCGTTATACACGTCAAGGCCTGCCAGGAAGTAGGCAACGGCGATCACGACGGTCAGGCCGAGATAGACAACCAACACGGCCGAGGCGGTGTTTTGCAGCCGTGGTGTGAGGCGTTCTTCGGTCGGTCCGGGGGCTTCGGCAAAAAACAAGCTCCGACCGGCGATGGCGAGCTGCGGAAACACCGCAATGAACAACACGATGATCCCAACGCCGCCAAACCATTGCGTCAGCGAACGCCACGCAAACAGGGTTCGGTCAAACTGCGCGAAGTCAGCAAGGGCCGTCGCTCCGGTTGCGGTGAATCCACTCATCGACTCAAACAGCGCGTCGACAAACGACATGCCACCGTCCATCACGAACGGCAGGGTGCCCACGAGCGGCACCGTGAACCAAAGAACGAGGACGGACATGAGCGCCTCGCGACGTGAGGGTTCGTAACTGCCGCGACCAAGGTTGGCACCGGCAGCACCGATCGCGGCGCTCACGCCTGCAAGGGTCGCAAAGCCACGCCAACCGTGACCGTTGATTGCGGCAATGAGGGCGAAGATCGCAGCGATGGCCGCAAAGACCGACATGGCGGTCCCTAGGACTTTTGCGAGGAAACGCCCCCGTCCGGTGCGGGCGAGCATGGTCAGCTAGGCCCGCGGCGTGAGTCCAGCCACGCCTGCACGGCCGGGACGTTATCGGGGGTCGTGACAATAAACAGTTGGTCGTTGGGTTCAAGTCGGCTCGAGCCGGTGGGTACAACGACCTTGCTGCCGCGTTTTATCGCCCCAATCAAGGCGTTCTGGGGTGAACCCACCTCGTCGATACGGCCACCTGCGCACGACTCGGGGTAGGTGACCTCCATGACTTCTGCGCGGTCCTCAATCGACGCCAGGTGCTCCACCTGATCCACCTTCAGCCAATTGAGGGCTTCCTGGACGGCGGCAGCACGGTGTGTGAGGGGTGAGTCGATACCAACCCGTTCGAAGATCCGTCGGTTGCGGGCGCGCCCGACACGGGTGATCACTTTAGGAATGCCCAACTGTTTGGCGAGTAAGCTCGCGAGTAGGTTTTTGCCGTCATCGTTCGTGACGGCGACAACGACGTCACTGTCATCGAGACGTTCTTGCTCCATGAGTTCCAGGTCGGTGCCGTCACCTTGGAGTACCAACGCGTTGGGTAGGAGCTGCGCGAGTTTTTCGCAGCGCGCCTCGTCCGATTCAATGATGGCGATGCGGGCATGGATCGCTTGCAGTCGTTCGGCGACCATGAAGCCGACGTTGCCACCACCGAGAATCGCGACCCGTATTTGTCGTTTGCGGGGTGAGAACATGCCTTCGATCGCCCGCATGCCGTCTGGCGTGCCCATGAACACAAGCTTGTCGCCTTCGCAAGGCACCGTGTCGCCCGACGGGACGGTGAAGCGGTCGTCGCGGATGTGCCCAACCATAAGCGCCCCGCTGGGGGTGTTCGAGGCCCGGAGGGGCTCGCCGATGTAAGGGTCGCTGGCTTCAAGGCGAAACTCGAGCATTTCGAGCTTTCCGTCCGCCAGGCGGGTGCTATCGAGTGCCCTTGGGACCTGCACGATGCCCGCAATCTGCCGAGCCAGCGTGCGCTGGGGCCACAGCACACGGTCGATGGACAAGCCCACGCTGCTCATCGCGCCACCCTCATGAAACGCATCCAGGTACCGCTGGCGGCTGACAAACGCCATGGTCCGGGCCGCCCCAAGACCCTTCGCGGCCAGGCAGGACAGGACGTTCACGTCATCGTTAGCGGTGCAGGCAAGCACGGCGTCCATGCCGTCAGCCCCAGCATCTTTTAAATCTTCAGGATCGGCGCCGTTGCCGCGCATGAATCGCACGTCAAGCGTTTCAAACGCGCCAGCTTGCGACTCGGCTTGATCCATCACCGTCACGTCGTGCTGTTGATGCAGCGCGCTGGCCAGCTCGTGCCCAATTTCGCCCCCGCCGATGAGAAGCACCTTCATAACCGGCCCATAGTAGCCGATAAGGCTGCGCTCGCGCCAATAAAACCACTGTTCGTCCCGATTGGCGCCAGGGGTTGCCTAACGAAAGGGAACCTGTCGGCTTCGCGCACGCGCCCAAGCGAGCGAGACAGCAAGGCCTACGACGAGCAGCCATGGTGCGTGGTGGCCGTAACGCACAAACGGCGTCACGCCCGTCATTTCGCGGTATGTGACCTCCAGTGCACCCCGTTCAAATCGGGGCATCTCGCGCCGGACGCGGCCGAGTGGATCGACGCTACCGGTGATGCCATCGTTCGCGGCACGGAGTATCCACCGGCGCGTCTCGATGGCACGCATGCGCCCCATATCGAAATGCTGCTGCGCCCCCACCCCCCGGGAGAACCAGGCGTCGTTGGTGATGTTCACAAGAACGGTCGCGCCGCTTGCCACCATGCGACGTGGCACGAAAGGAAAGACCGATTCGTAACAAATGTAAGCCCCCACTGCGGACGTCGCGTCAAGCGGCGCGACTGCTTGACCTGGCGCTGTGCCTTGCAGCATCGGCAGGCCAAAACCCGCGAACACCCCCCGGTAGAGCCCCGGCACGGTTTCAATACCAGGAAACCGCTCCCCGAACGGCACCAGCACGTGCTTATCGTAGCGGTCTTCAATCACACCGTTTTCAACGGCAAACGCGGTGTTGCGTGACCCACCGTCGCGCGTCACCCGGCCGCCCACGACCCACGTGGCGGTGGGTGCAAGCGCCTCAAACCGCTCAAGCAGGTTGGCGTCGCGCCGTGCTGGATCCGCCCCGATCAGGGCGCCTTCGGGCCACAAGATCAGGTCGGGCTTCTGGAGCGCGCGGGCGAGGGCAGCTTCGGTCACAGCGAAGTGCGTTTCGATATCGGCAATCGGCCCTTGCGTACGGCCGAACGGGTCGACGTTGGGTTGCACCAACAGGGCTGAGCGTTCAGGTGACGCGACCGGCTGCGCCTCGAAGACCGCGGCTCGCTGGGTCCCGAGCACAAGCCCGGCGGTGAGCCATACCGCCGCTGCAAGCCAAGCGGCCCACGGTCCCGTGCGCGACCGCTGGACGCCCCCACCGCCTGCAAACGGCCACGCCAACATGGCAGCCAAGATCGCGAAAAACAGGCTTAACCCATGCACGCCGACCACGTCTGCTGCCTGCGCCAGCGGCGTATCCAGTGCCGCGTACCCAAGCGTGCCCCATGGAAAACCGAACGGCCCTAAGCTGCGCAACCACTCGGTGGTCACCCAAGCGAACGGTAAGACCAGCAGGACGCTGCGCCCGCCGCCTGCCAGCCAGCGGGCCGCCCCGGTTGTCGCCCCCCACATGAGCGCGAGGACCAACAGCAAGAGCGGCTGCAGCAACCAAAAGCCCAACCCGAAAAAAGCGGCGAACGACCGCGGCAGCCACAGGATGTGTACGGCAAACAGACCGAGCGCAAAACCGGCACCGATGAACACCGCGTCGCGCGGTGCTTGTGAGCGTGCGACCAGCACGAACAAGCCCGCCAAAACAAGCGGCAGCCACGGCATCAGAAACGGCGGGAGGCCCCATGCCCCCAGCACCCCAAGGACAACCGCCGCAGCTGCAGCCGGTGAACGCCATGCTGGCTGGGTTGACCGCACGCTGAGGTTAGGCCCCGTCGGCGCTTAAAAAGCCCGCCACGGTCGCCAAGCGGTCAAGGGTCTCCGCAATGCGGATCTGTTCGTGCACCGCGTGGGAACCTTGCCCAACCGACCCAAGGCCGTCCAGCGTCGGCACGCCCAAAGCGGACGTAAAGTTGCCGTCAGACCCGCCACCGACCACGCAAGAGTCGAACGTGACCCCCATGGCGGCACCGATGGTTTTTGCTTCCTCAAACAACCCAATGTTGGCCGCGTTCGCCTCCATGGGTGGACGGTTCACCCCGCCTTGTACATCAACGGTGACCTTGGCGTCGTTCGGCTGGTAGGCACGCAGTGCGCGGTCAACGCGTTCGGCCTCACCCAAGTGTGAAACGCGCACATCAAGCGTTGCCTGCGCGTGCGCGGCGATCACGTTGCCGGTCGTGCCCCCCGACGCCACCGTTAAGTTCACGGTCGTGCCTTGCTCAAGGTCGGTGAGAGCCTCGGCGTACGGCAGGAAGTGCGCCAGTTCTCGCAGGGCGCTTGAACCAAGTTCAGGGTTCAGGCCGGCATGGGCGCTCACGCCCGTAAACGAGATGTCGTACGCCGCGACGCCTTTCCGGCCCACCTTCAGGGCGCCATCGTCACGGCTCGGTTCGAGCACCAACACCCGGTTGTGCGTCAACGCCACCGATTCAATCAGCGCCCTTGAATGCTCACTGCCGGTTTCCTCATCGCTCGTCACCATCAACGTCACCGGACCCCGCAGGGTGCCGGCCGCCTCGACAAGCTTCACGGCATGCATGGCCGTGGCGATCCCTGCCTTCATGTCGACCGTGCCCGGGCCGTAGGCCACATCGCCGTCGACGGTGAACGGACGTTCCGCCACGGTGCCTTTGGGCCAGACCGTGTCGTAATGCGTCAGCAGGAGGGTCTTGGTACCGCTCAGTTCCATGCCTTTGCGAGCGACCAGGTTGTCGCCCACGTGCTCCCTGACGTGACGCTCGACCACCCAGCCGTCCTCATGAAGACGCGCTTCTAGGGCGTCAGCAAGACGGTTGCTTGCCTCGCGGTCCCTGCTGGGCGACTCGATCGCCACCAAAGCGGCGAGCGTCTCAAGGTAGTCGTCACGCAGGGCGCGTGACTGGCGATGAAAATCGGTGGGTTCCATGGGGCCTCCGGGGCGTTACGGCGTGGTTAAGCGTTCGCTGCGCATGCGTTCGGCCAGTTCGCGAACGTGTGGTTCACCCGTTGTCCGGGCGTAGGCGTACCCCATCCGAAAATCGGTGTCAGCCCGGTTGGGATCGACGTGCGCTTCGATCGTGGCACGCGACAGGTACACCTGCGCAAGCAGCACGTCGCGCATGCGGTGCGGCCGCACGGCATGTAAATCACGCAACGCGTCGGCGTACGCTTCGGCAGCCGCCTTGGCGTTGCCTTCGGCAGCCAGTTCTTGACCGCGTTTGAAGTGGTCGGCCGCTTGATAAAGCAACTCGCGCATACCGGCAGTATAGCCGCGCTAGGCGTCCAAAATGGCGCTAGCGGATGCGTTTCAGTAACGTTTGCTTGGTATCAAAACGCATTTGCTTGAGGTCGAGCAGGATCTGCGTCAGCTCGTCGTTGGAGGCGAACTGGGTGTGTGGCTGCCGGTCGTTGGCTAAAGCCGTGGCGTAATCGGACAAGATCCACGCCCCTTGAGGACTAATCTCACGTTCGTAACGTAGGAGGACGTCACGACGAAGCTCGGCCAGGGTGACGTCAATATCGTGCAGCAGACCGTCGGTAATGGTGCCCATGATGGCGCATCCTTTCGGTTGCGAGATGGGTCTACCGGCACGACCTTGTCGTGCCGGTCCCGCGCAGGAACCCCCCGGCGGAGATCAACTTGACCCACCTCCAACGTACGTGTTGCAGGCCACAGTTGGGAAGGGGCAGTCGTCTGGCGTTCTAGGTTCCAGAGCCCACCGGCTGTGTATCCGGCAATAACGGCTGCGGCTGCGATTCGCTCGCGGTTAGGCCCAAGGTCGCATCAAGCCGCCCAATGCTGCGGTGTAGGTCTGCTGGGTCGCTGGGCACCGTGACGGACTCGTGCGACCAGCGGAGCTCAACCGACCGTGGCAGCGGGTCGGGTGTCGACTGGGCGGCCTTACGGGCCGCGGCCTGCAAGGTTGATTCCGCGTCATCGAATCCTGCCGGCCATAGCGCCACGATGGACGTCTCATCCCACGCCGCCACCATGGCTTTGGGTCCAAGCGTGGCCTCGACGGCCTGGTGTGCCGCTTGCGCCGCGTGATCAGCTGCGGGCGCGCCGTAGACGTCACGAATGCGTCCAATCCAGCGAATTTCAATCAAGGCAACGTGGGCGGGCCTACCGGCGTGATGCCGCGCCCAGCGGTCCAGCGCCGCCGGTAGGCCGTCAGCGCTTGGGTTGTTTAGGTGTTTGGTGAACGGTTTTGCGGCACGCACCGGCATGTTTGGACCGGAATCACGGCTTGGCGTCTTGGTGCGGGAGCGTTGTTTGCGCTGCATCCCCAAGACCAAAGCCAGTACCGCTAGAAGCTGGGTGTAGAGGATGATGCTGAGCGCTAACTGACTGCCCATCCGGCCCATCGCGTCCACTTGGACCAAGACGTGGCTCCCCAACACGACTTGGAAACCGAATAGGGTGACCACGGATGGCAAGACAATTTGGGCGCGTAGTTCGTTGGCTTCAAGCCAAAGCGCGATGGTGAGTAGCAGATTGCCGACAAGGAAGCTTAAGTAAACGAAGTGCAGGTAGTCCGTGCTGTTCAGGGTCCACACGTAATCGAACGACGCAAGGGCCCGTACGGCGAGGCCGGACGTGAGTAGCACCCGACCCGGTGATGCCGGACCGCGCAAGAAGCCTTCAAGCGCCGGCAGTGAAAGTGCCAGCAGGATGAGCTCGAGAACCGGGAAGAAATAAAACACGTTGGTGCCGGCATCCCGAACGAAAAGGAAGGCCGCAAACACCAGGAAGGGCACCAGTAGCAAGCTCCACCGCGGGGTACGCAGGTGGGGCAGGGTGAGTAGCGCAAAAGCCAACGCGATCGTGAAGCCGTAATACGGCACGTCCGTGGCCAGCAGCCAACCCCTGATAATCCACGGTGTTTCAAACGGCGTGAGGCGGTGGGCGGCGTGCATCAGCTCAACGGCAGCAAGCGACCCAAACGCGATGCGCATGGCGGTCCACGCAAGCCCTCGCATGGGCGACACCATGGTGACGCCAAACGCTAAGACGGCCGACAGCGGCAGCATGATTTCCACCCCGTAGCGCCCGACGGCAATGGCAATGAGAACGGCGAGGATCGAAGCGCCCATGAGGAGCGCATCGGCGGATAGTCGCTTCGGTCTGGGCAGCGTCATCGGTGGTCCTTACGCGTGGCGTAGGCGTGCAGGACGATCCCGGCGGCCACAGCGACGTTGAGGGATTCAACCGCGGCGGTCTGCTCGATGCGCACGGTGGTGCTTCTCGCCTTGAGTTCGGCGTTTAAACCTGGCCATTCGGAACCGAACACCAGTGTGCAGGGGCCCTCTGGCCACGTGAGGTCATGCACGGCGTGCCTCCCGCTGGCATCGAAGGCCAACCAAGGGCGGTGTGGGAACGAGGCGTCGTAGAGCTCCCATGCGCTATAGGTTACGACGCGTAACCCAAAGGTGGCGCCTAGGGACGCCCGCAACGCATGCGGTGACCACGGATCGTGCCCACCCACCACCGCCACATCGGTCACACCGAATGCGGCACACGACCGTACGATCGCCCCCACATTCCCAGGATCGGCCACACCCGCCAGCAGCACATGGGTGGCATCCTCCTGCAGCGCAACCTCCGGACGGCGAAGCCACGCCACCACGTGCACATTCGCTTTTGAGCGCACCTGGCGTACGCGCCCCGCGTCCTCGACAAGCGGAACGCCAGCCTCCTTGGCCCACCGAGCGAGTACCTCAAAACGCGCTTCTGTTAAACCACCGTCATGGCGTATTTCAATGACCGAATCGGGACGGCGACGTAGCGCCTCCACAGTCGCGAAGTGCCCCGCCACCCACGTCAGTGCATGGTCCTTAGGTGGTGATCCGCGCCTCACGTCTCGTCGTTGGCATCAAACGCAAACGGCGTCTCAAGCCCAAGCGTGGCCGCCTCGCGTGCCGCCTTCGGTGCCCACGAAAGCGCCAGCGTGCCGCGGTACGAACGCAAGGCCGCCTCGCGGTCGCCATCAAGATCGTAAAGCTGCCCAATGCGCGCCAAGACCCAGCCAGCCAGCCACGCTGGATGCGTGAAGTCGCCCCGCAAAACCGTCCTGAGTTTGTCGAGCGCTTCGGCCGCATGACCGTGCGCGAGGAGCAAGTCGGCTTCAGCGGCACGCGCCTCGAGCGCCGTGAGTTGGCTAAGGGCGTCCAGCAGCCGCGCTGGATCTTGCGTGTCGCCCGCCCAGGCGGTATCCAGCAGCGCACGGTCGCGTGCGGCGTCGCTTGGGGTACCGCCGCCCTCGAGCCAACGCCAACCGTCCGGCAGCCTGTGCTCCCAGGCAGGCCACTCGTCCGCTGGGATCAGCAGCACCGTGTCCTCATCCGCCTCAAAAGCCGAGGCGGCCTGGTCGGTACGCTCTTCAAGCCAGTTCGTGGCGGGTCCGTCCCCGAAATGCTCAAGTTTGACGGCATGCAGGGCGCTTAATGCCGGCAACAGTTCGCCGCGAATACGCTCGCTGTTAAGCGCCTCAGACAGCCGTTCACCGACCACCGCCTCAGCGGCAGAGAGCGCCTGCAACGCGGGATGGCTCGGGTCGTGTTCTGCTAAGTAGCGCGTCGCATCCGCGGGTGCGGACGGATCCGGCGAGGGAACGCCGATCCCATCCACGGCAACCCCATGGCGTTGCGCCCATGGAACCACCTCATCACGCAAGGCAGGCTCCTCGGTGTCCTGCCAAGCTGGGTCGTGAAGCGCTCCCGGCGCAAACGCTGGCGTCAGCACCCGCCGTGGGTTGCATGCAGCCACGCGTTCTCGTACCGTGACAGCATTGAATGTTGGAAACCGGCGGTGGAACGGTCCGACAAGAACTTCGACGCGAACAGGCATGACCTCAAGGTTACATGCCGACCGATACCCTCACCGTTGTAAAGGTGGTGACTGTGCGACCGGCAATTAGGCGAACCTCATGGCAACGCGATCTGGCGTGGGTGGTGGGTCTAGCCACGTTCGTCGCGGCATCGGTCCTCGTGTGGTCGGTCACCCTCTGGCGGGCGTCGGATGACACCCGAGGTCCCCAGGCGCTTGCTGTGGTGGTCGAGCACGAATTGACGCGCGTCCAGACGGTGCCGGGTGCCGCCCGCCTGCCGGCAGAAAGGCCGTATGAACGGGCGGTCGCGGCGCCGCCTGATCAGGCACCTTTGGCATTGCAGCAAGCCGCGACAGCCCTCATCGAGGATCAGGGGCGCGACGGGTGGCTTGACCCCGCCCCGTGGTTCAGTGAAGCCTGGGTGGAACATGCCGTAAGGCCGGTCGTCACGAGCAGTCTGGGTGGCGATGTGGCGCCTTGGTGGCGTGACGCCACGTTGCGCGTGAACGCACCTGCCGCTGAAGCGACCGCGGTGGGGGTCCGTGAAGCCCTTCCCTGGAACGTCAGCGACACAAACCCAACGGTGGGTGCCTACCGCGCGTTGATCGACCGCATGGTGGATGCGTACGTCACGTCCGGCCGGTCGGCTGCGACCGAAGACATCACCTCAGTGCCTCTGCGCGTTCGCGTGCTGCAAGGTTTGACCGATGCCGAACGCACGCTAGCTGACCTCTACATGGCGGCCCCAAACCGCTTGCAGGACACCGTCGAGGCTGAACGCCAAAACCGCACCCGACGCGCGGTGCTTGCGGGTGACACAACCTCGTCGACAGAAGGCGAAACGGCCGCCACATCCCGCTGGGCGGACGGCTTAGCGCCGCAACTGGCACGCCTCGCTGCGGAGGGGTTGACCGTCAGCCCGAGCACGCAGCTAGGTGCTCACATCTTCAGCCGCGCAGCGCACCAAACCTGGCAAACGACCGCCGTCACCAGCGGCCTCATCACACTCACGGGTCTGGTGGTCCTCGTACTCCTCGGCCGGGGTGCTGGCCGGTTGATCCGCGCTGGCTTGCCGCTGACCACAGCGGGCATCCCAGGCGTCTGGTTCGCAGTGCACGCGCTCCTCACGCCAAACGCCGCGTTGCCATCATGGTTGCCTTACCTTGACGTCATGTCTGCTGCGCGTTCATGGATGCTGAGCCTGGACGGTGCCGCCTGGGAGGTCGCGTGGGTCCACGCTGTGCTCCTTGCAGCCGGTTTTGTGCTTCTCATGGCCGGCACGGCCGTGTGGCTCCGCGGGTCGGGACGCCCCGGGTAAACGCGTCCTGCAAGACCGCGTCAGTCGGGTTGGGCGGTAATCCCCCGGTCGCGTGCCCACACGATCGCCTCACCGCGGCTGTGCACACCCAACTTGTCGTAAATCGACGTCACGTAATTCCTGACCGTGCGTTCAGCCAGTCCCATCCGCAACGCAATCTCGGCATTACCAAGTCCGGTGGATACCCACTCAAGCGTGGCCTTCTCACGCGGGGTGAGCTCATCGAGGGCATCTGAGTCGTGCAGCGTTCCACTGTTGAGGCGCGACAGCTTCGACATGATCGCGTCTGTGAACCAAGCCGCATCGCTCACGGTTTCAGACACCGCCTGCTGCAGTTGGGTCTCCAGCTTCACCCGGGTCGTCACGTCGTTCTGCACCCCGACGGCGTAACGCGGCCGGCCGTCACGGTCGGTCACGTAACTCAGGTGCAACTCGTTCCAAAACAGGTCGCCTGCCTTGGTGTAGTTCCGTAACGTGACGGTCGTTTCCTCGCCGGCTTGGATGGCTTCTGCGATCGTGCGGATCGCCCGTTGCTCCCGATCGTCGTTCTGCAAAAACCGGCAGTTGCGCCCCACCACCTCATCGTAGGCGTACCCCGTTAAGGTCTCGAAGCCGCGGCTGACGTAAATCAGGGCCTGATCGGGTGCATGTAAATCCGCAATCGTCAGGTGGCTGCGGGCCTGGTCCAGCACACGCAACAGTAAGGTGAGACGGGAATCAGCATCGTGGCCGAACGCCTCAATACGCTCGGTGCGGACGTCCCCGCGAAGGTCAAAAAGGTCGTCTTCCGGCATGCATCGCTTTCCCCCGCTGCTGTCGTAATTATACCGAAACACCGCGTCATCTAGCCCCAAGTGACGTGACCGGCACGCTTGCACACCGATGACCTCAGCGCAGTACGCTCTAAGGCATGGGTGAGCATGAACCATCAGCCAATCCCGAGGCGGCCCGGTCCCACGAACCTTACGGTCTGCCGGTCGCGGTGCACGTGCAGCAAGTGCCAAACACTGCAGAGCTAGACGATCCGGGTCTTTACTTCAACCGTGAGCTGGGCGATCTTGACTTCGACGCCCGCGTCCTCGCGCAAGCCATGGACCCACGCACGCCACTCTTGGAGCGGGTGCGCTTTGTGTCCATCGCCGCATCCAACCTAGATGAGTTCGTCATGAAACGCGTCGGCGGTCTCCTAAGGCAGCAAGCGGCAGGCGTGCAGTCAACCAGCATCGACGGACGGACGGCCAGTGAGCAGCTGGCGCTCATTGGTGACGCCATGCGGCCGCTATACCGCAAGATGGAAACCTTGTGGCGCGACGAACTGCGTCCCGAACTCAGGCGCCGGGCCACCCTTGATGTCATCGATATTGACGACGTGACAGACGACGAGTGGGACGGTCTCGAGCGCGTGTTTGAACGCGACCTCTATCCGATCGTGACGCCCCTAGCGGTCGACTCCGGCCGGCCGTTCCCGCTGATTAGTAACCTGAGTCTGTCCCTTGCTGTCCGGCTTGACGCCCCGACCACAGGAACCGATGAACCCCTGTTTGTGCGTATCAAGGTCCCCACCAACCTCGGCCGCTTCGTGCGGACCACGCGTGGACGCCTGGTCCCCATCGAGCAGCTGCTCGAACGCTACGTCGACCGCTTCTTTCCGGGCGCGCACGTTCGGGACGCGTACCGCTTTCGCGTCACGCGCAACGCCGACACCCGCATGGACGAGGAGGAGGCCGACGACCTCCTCGCCGCCATCGGAGCCGAGCTTCGCGAGCGCCGCTTTGCCCCCGTGGTCCGTATTGAAGTTGAGCGACGCATGCCTGAGGACGTGCGCGCCTACCTCATGCGCCAGCTCGATGTGACGGCAGACCGCGTTCAAGAGGCCGACCGCGTGCTGGCTCTTGCTGACCTAAGCGAACTGATCGACCAAGCCGAGGGCGGTCCTGAACTCCACTTCCCGCCGTTTCAAGGGGTGACCGCTGAACGGATTGCAGAGCATGACGAGATTGCTCCAAGCGGATCGCTGTTCGATCTCATCCGTCAACGGGATCTGCTCGTCCACCACCCTTACGAGCGTTTTGAGACCAGCACCCAGCGGTTCATTGAAGAGGCCGCACGCGACCCGAAGGTGCTTGCCATCAAGCAAACCCTCTACCGGACCAGCGCCAACAGTCCGGTGGTGGCCGCCCTTGTGCGCGCGGCGGAAAGCGGCAAGCAGGTGGCGGTCCTGGTCGAAGTGAAAGCCCGTTTTGATGAGGCCAACAACATCGAATGGGGCCAGCGCCTTGAAGAGGCCGGTGTGCACGTCAGCTACGGCCTGGTCGGCCTGAAAATCCACACCAAAATGGTGCTGGTCGTGCGCCGCGATGACGACGGCATCCGCACGTACGCGCACGTTGGTACGGGGAACTACAACGCCCAAACCGCGCGCCTTTACACCGACCTGGGGTTATTCACCGCCCATGCCGGCATCGGCAGCGACCTTGCTGACCTCTTTCACCACATCACCGGCTACGCTCCCGGGCAGACGTACGAACACCTGCTTGTGGCCCCGTGGGAGATGCGAGACGCGTTCATTCGCCGGATTGAGCGTGAAGCTGAGCACGCCCGTGCTGGGCGCACTGCGCGCATCGTTGCCAAAATGAACGGCCTTGATGACGGCCCGATCATCCAAGCCCTCTATGCGGCGTCACAAGCCGGTGTGGACGTGGAACTCATCGTGCGCGGCCACTGCCGCTTACGTCCTGGCGTCCCTGGGGTGAGCGAACGCATTCGCGTCATCAGCATCCTCGGCCGTTTCTTAGAGCACGACCGGGTGTTCAGCTTTTATAACGACGGCGACCTGGATGTCCTGATCGGCAGTGCCGATTGGAAACGCCGCAATCTAAGCGACCGCATTGAAGCCATCGTGCCTGTGCACGATGTAGGCCTTAAGGCACGCCTCATGAACTACCTCGAGCAAGCGTTAGCCGACCCACGCGGCGCGTGGGACTTGCACGCTGACGGTCGCTACGTCCAACGCACCCCGAAGGCAGGCGGCCCGCACACCGGCTTGCAGGAAGCGTTAATGGCAGGCGTCATGCCGCCCGAGGATTGAACACCAGCGACGGCAGCAATGCCGCCTCATCCACCCGCTTCCGAAGCTCACCCTCCGTCAAATGCCGTCCGCCCGACACCGCCACAAAAGCGGCCTCAAGCAGGTTCGTTGGCAGGCTACGCCCATCAATCCTGGGGGTGGTCGTGGCCACCCATGCTGCACCACGTGACCACAGCTCGTGCAGGTCATCCTCGGTGGTGGTGTTGGTCAGGATGCCAAACCCGTCTAAGCGGTCAGGCATATCACGCCGAATGAGATGAAAATCGCCTGCCGCGACATCCACCCCGTCCCACAACCGAGAACGCCAGCCGCGCCGAGACGTACGCTGCGACGCGCCCGTCGGGTAGAGCCACCGGACCGGTAGGCGTGTGGCCACCGGGGCGATTGCACGCACCCACGGCTTGAAGCGCTCCAAGCGACCGAACGTCACGGGCAAACCGAGCAGGAACGCCAGGTCGGCGATGCGTAACTGCGCGCCGTACCCTTCAAGCGTTTCGGCCATCCCCCAACGGTCCACAGCCGACGGAATCAAGATGCGCTTGCCACGCCAGCCAAGCCGCGCATCAAGCGCAGCCACCGCCCGCCGTTCCAGCGTCCGTTTGAGCCCAGCGCCGCAAACGATGGGCGTGTCGCCCGCAGCTCGCGCCAGGCGCGCACTCTCCTTAAACAGGTACGTTTTTTCGGCAGCATGCAGCAGCAGGTCGGTGCCGCCCAGCCCGAACGCGTCCACCTCGGCACGCCGGCTGGCGAGGACCTGCGCGGCTTGGTGAAGGTCACCCTCAACCCCGATCCGCTCCACATGCACCGTCCGCCCAAGCAGCGTCATGGAACGCTCCGCGTTCCTGTGGCTGCTTCCCAGCGAAACGCTCACCACACGCAGGTCGCGATGGCTCATGATTCAGGCGGGTCGGACTCCGGTTGGCGCGCCCTGAACGGCACATCAGGCAGCAGCTCAAGGACCAACCGGCCACGGTCAAACATGCGCACCACCGAACTTTCTGACACCACCACCGCGACCGACTCGGTCACCCGGGTCATGGCCGCCGCCGCCAAATGGCGGCTACCCAATCCGAGCGGGAGGTCGATGCCTTCTGCGGACGCCCACAAATAACGGCAGGCGGCGACCGCGGTTCCTTCGTTAGAAACGACGAAGGCGCCGTCCAGCTGCGCCAACTCCTTGAGTGTCTCGCGCACGCTGGCGGCCTCAAGACGCTTGGCGCTCGCTGGGTGGCCCGCTAGCGGATCTAGGATCATCGGCCGGGAGCGAGACAGCACCGCCTCGTGGTCCCCGAGGGTAAACAACGCTCCCACGCGGCGGCCTTCACGGCCTTCGCGGGCCAACTCCGTCCCGATCCCCACAAGGGCTTCGAGGACCTGCGGGTTACCGCGTCTGGCAGCCAGGAAGGCGGGATCAAGTCGGGCATTTGGGGTTGCGTCTCCGCTCACGCTGCTTAGCGTAGCAAGCAACCTGACGGGCGAGCGGTCCGTGCGTTGCTATCGTGCCCCCATGGCTTCTGAACCTAGGATTACCGTCGTGGGTGCCGGCATGGCTGGCTCCGACGCAGCACTCGCGGCCGCCCGCCTTGGGGTCCACGTCGACCTCTTCGAAATGCGACCCAAGGTCCGCACGCCCGCCCACCAAACCGACCGTTTCGCCGAGATGGTCTGCAGCAACAGCCTTGGTGGCGAAGGACTCACCAACGCCAAAGGCCTGATGCAGGCGGAAATGCGCGCCGCAGGTGGCGCGATCGTGACGGCTGCTGATGATGCGCGCGTGCCCGCCGGCGGTGCGCTCGCGGTCGATCGCGCCCAAATGGCGGAACGCGTCACCGAACGTGTCATGGCGCACCCGCTGGTGCACGTCCACCGCGATGAACTCGCGGAAGTGCCAAGCGGCCCTACCGTGCTGGCCACCGGGCCCTTAACCAGTGACCGGTTTGCTGAAAGCCTCGCGGCGCACGTGGGAGGGTCGTTCCTCGGGTTTTACGACGCGGCCGCACCGATTGTGTCGTTCGAATCGATCGACATGACGGTCGCCTACCGCAAAGGTCGCTACGGTCAGGCCGACGATTACATCAACCTGCCCCTCGATGAGGAGACGTACGACCGTTTTTACGAACGTCTGGCCGAGGCGCGTAGCCACACGCCGCACGACTGGGAAAAACTCGAGTTCTTTGAGGGGTGCATGCCGATCGAGGAGATCGCCAGGCGCGGTAAGGAAACGCCGCGCTTCGGTCCGATGAAACCGGTCGGCCTGGAAGATCCTGAGACAGGGCGGCGTCACCATGCCGTCGTGCAACTCAGGCAAGAGGACGCCGAAGGCCGCATGTGGTCGCTCGTCGGCTTTCAAACGGGTCTCAAATGGGGTGACCAGAAAGAGCTCGTGCGGATGCTGCCCGGTCTGCAGGACGCCGAAATCGTGCGTTACGGCGTGATGCACCGCAACACCTACCTCAACGCGCCCACCTTGTTGAACGCCGACTTGTCGCTCCGTGCGCACCCGCAGCACTTTGTTGCAGGGGTGCTCGCCGGCACCGAAGGGTACTTGGAGTCGTCAGCAACCGGCTGGCTTGCGGGCCTCAATGCGGCACGGTACGCCCAAGGTTTGGCGCCCGTCGTGCCGCCTGAAAGCAGCATGCTGGGTGGCCTCACGCGCTTCTTAAGCGGCGCGAATCCCGATGGATTCCAGCCGATGAACGCCAACTGGGGCTTGGTACCGAACGCCCCGAAAAAGGATGAGCATGGCCGCAGGATGGCGAAACGCGACCGGCGTGAGTGGATGTACCACCACGGCCTTGAGGCCTTCAACGCGTGGTTGGCCGGCCTGCAGCCCAGCCTGCCGGACGTCGCCCCAGTCCCTGCGCATCCCGAGCCGGTCACGCCGGCCGTGCGGTGACCACCGCCGGCGGTAGCATGCCCGCTATGGACCCCATCGATCTTCGTAGCGATACCGTCACCCGCCCAGATGAACCGATGCGTGCCGCCATGGCTGCCGCGGAGGTCGGCGACGACGTCTACGGTGAAGACCCCACCGTCAGGCGGCTAGAAGCCGTCGTCGCTGAACGCACCGGCCACGAGGCCGCCCTATTCTTCCCAACCGGAACCATGAGCAACCAAGCCGCCCTGGCGACGCTGGCCGGTCGCGGCACGGAGGTCATCCTGCCGGCTGGCGGTCACGTGTACGAGTACGAAATCGGGGCGATGTCGTTGATTTCTGGGTTGACGCCCCGGCCGGTTCCCGCGCCCGGCGGCGTGCCCAACCTGCAGGACATCCGCAACGCCGTGCACCGCAGTCCACACCAAGCACCGACCGGCATGCTCGTGATTGAAAACACGCACAACAAGGCGGGTGGCACGGTCGTCCCGCTGGACGTCCAGGACGCTTGGATCGCCCTCGGTCGTGACGAAGGCTTACCGGTGCACCTTGATGGCGCCCGGGTGTACAACGCGGCGGTCGCACTCGGTGTGCCGCTTGACCGGCTCACCCGCGACTTTGACACCGTCAGCGTCTGTTTAAGCAAAGGTTTAGGCGCACCGGCAGGCACGGTGCTTGCGGGCTCCAAAGAACACCTGGCGACCGCGCACCGTTACCGCAAGGCGCTCGGGGGTGGCATGCGGCAGGTCGGGGTTCTGGCGGCAGCGGGCCTTGACGCCCTAGAACGCGGCCCAGACCGCTTGGCTGACGACCATCGCCGGGCGCGCCAACTGGCCGAACACGTGACCAATATTGAAGGACTCACGGTGGATCTTGGGCGCGTGCAAACCAACATGGTGTACGTCACCGTCGACGACGCTCCCGCCTTCGCGGCCCGCTTGGCAGAGCACGGCGTGCTCGCCAACGCCATGGGGGTGGATCAGGTCCGTCTTGTCACGCACCATCACATTGACGACGCCGCCATTGAGCGGGCTGGCCGCGTGCTGGCCGATGCGGCTGCGGCCCACGCAGGCGCATCACAGCCGGCATGAAGACCGCTGCGTTGTTGGCCCATCCTGCCGGCCATAGCGGCAGTCCCGCCATGCACAACGCCGCCTTCAAGGCGCTGGGGATGGACGCCCACTACGAAGCGTGGGACGTCCCGCCTGAAGAACTTGAAGACGCCCTTCAGCGCTTGCGCGAACCGAACATACTTGGCGCCAACGTCTCACTACCGCACAAGCATGCCGTGCTTGATGGCGCCGACGCCGTCCAAGAGGACGCCCGCACCATCGGTGCCGCCAACGTACTGGTGAAGCGAGACGGACAGTTAGAAGCGCGTAACAGCGACGCTGTTGGGTTCCTGCGGTCACTCACTGAGGCTGGGGTTGTGGCCCGCGACGCCCATGCGGTGGTGCTCGGCGCCGGCGGTGCTGCGCACGCAGTCGTGCACGCCTTGCGTCGCGCAGGCGCCCGGCAGGTTGACATCATCAACCGCACCGCCAGCAAGACAGACGCCCTGGTGGCCCGCGTGGGTGGCCGCAAGGCGGGCTGGGAGTCCCTTGACCCGCGCGAGGTGAACGTGTGGGTCAACACCACCACCGTCGGGATGAACGGGGCTGCAGGGGAGGGCGAAAGCCCGATCCCAGAGGGCCTACTTCAAGCCGCGCCCACCCACGCCACGGTGGTGGACATCGTCTACGCTCCTCGCGTGACGCCACTCCTTGCGGCGGCACGGTCGGCAGGCCTGAACACCGTGGATGGCACCGGCATGTTGGTGCATCAAGGGGCTGTGGCGTTCGAGTGGTGGACCGGTAAAGAGGCGCCCGTGGCGGTCATGCGGGAGGCCCTTGATGCCTTCCTGGAGGGTGCATCGTGACAGGCGCGAGCGTGTCATGGACGCGCCTTGCGGTCCTGTCGGACGTGCACGGCAACCTGCAGGCGTTGCAGGCGGTCGAGGCGGACTTAGACGACTGGCAACCCGATGCCGTGATTGTCAATGGCGACATGGTCAACCGCGGTCCCGACGGGGTGGCGGTCATGGAACGGATTATCGCGCGGGGCTGGCCGATGGTGCTCGGCAACCACGACGACCTGGTCGTGATGTGGACCGACCGCAGCGAACGCCTGCCAGCCGGCTGGTTTGACGACCCGTTCTGGCGTGCCACCGGTTGGTGTGCCGACAAGCTTGACGCGAGCGGCTGGACCGACACGTTCCGGTCGTTGCCGTACACCCGCGAGGTCGCGTCGCAGGCCGGCCGTATCTTGATCAGTCACGGCAGCCCCAGGCACTACCGGGAGGGTTACGGTCCGCACCTGGATGATGCGGTCCTGAGCGAGATTGTCACCATGCACCCGTACGACGTGCTGGTCGGTTCGCATACGCACCAACCACACGAACGGCGGTACGGCAGTCATGTGTTTCTCAACAGTGGGTCGGTCGGTACGCCGTTTAACGGCGACCCGCGTGCGCAGTACTTGCGGCTTGAGCGTGAGGCGGATGCTTGGCAGCCGACGTTTGCCCAGGTGCCTTACGACCGGGCGGCCGCGCTGGCGGTGTACGCCACGTCGGGGTACCTCGCAGAAGGCGGTCTCACCGCCCGCATTTTTATGCTGGAGCTCGCGATGGCGCGCTCGTTCCTGGTGCCGTTTTTAATGTGGGCCGAGAAACGCGACTTGGTCACGAATGAGGTCAGTTGGCACACCTTTGCAGCAGAGCGGCTTCAAGAGGTCGCGGCGCCGGATGAGGTCGGCCGGCAGGCGGCATATGACACGGGCTTACTACGCAGCCTGACGGAAAGGGCCTGAAGCAAGCGTGAGGCCGGAACGGCCCTCGCTCGCGGCGTTCAGGGATGGGCGGCGCATGCTGCGTACCACCCTGCAAGGCCGCTGTCCCGCATGTGGGCAGGCGTCCGTGTTCGCGGGGGCGTACCGTTTGAAGGCCACCTGCCCGTCGTGTGGTGTGCGGTTTGAGCGTGACCCAGGACATTTTCTGGGTGCTCTAGCGGTGGCGTACGGCTTGGGTGTACTCGCGGTGGCGGCCTTGGCGTTGGTCTTGGTCCTGCGCTTTGGTTTGTTTGCGGGCCTGGAGTGGGTCCTCATTGCGGGTGCGGCTGTGATCGTTCCGCTTCTTTACCGGCCGGCGAAAGCGTGGTGGTTGTGGTGGACGTGGGCGGCTGGGTTCGTCTACCGCGACGATGACCGTCTTAGCCCACCGTCGTAGCCCACCGCCATAGCGCATGGTCAAGGGATAGGGTGTTGGCTGATGGTTGCGGGGTGCCTTCGCATGCCGCCGTTCTAGACGCCGGTTCGTTCGATGCGCCAAGCCCCTTCGCGCACCAGGATGAGGCGCAGCCCACGGGGCGGTGAGTCCGCCAGATCCTCAAGCATCGCTTGCGCCGTCGCGTCATCAAGCGAGAACCGTTTGGCGACCACGTCACTGCGAGCGATCATCGGCATATCCGGGCTTTGAATAAATCGCGCGATGCGGGTCCGGAGGTCACCGTCTTCGCTTGCACCACGGTTCGGCACGGGCACACCGCTCGGTAGCACCGCCTCATCGGCCTCGGCAGGTGCTGGGGCGACCTCTTCGTTCGCAGGGGTGACCTCTTGATCGCGATCACGCCACGGCTCAAGCCACGAAGGCACGGTTTCTTCGCTTGCCGCTGGCGCCGCGGTCGTCTGTTGTGGTGTGTCCGCGGTGGGTTCAGCGGTCGTGGTTGGTGGCACGGCAGTTGGGGTGTTCTCCGCTTCGGCAGAGGCTTGTTCTGGGGCCGGCTCGTCGGGTGGGAACAGCGAGGGTGCTTCACTCTCCTCGCTGTCTGGGCCGCTTGCGGCGGCTGCAGCCGGCGCCTCGTCGGCGTGGATGCTGTCCGTCACGAGGTCGTCAGGCTCGTCTTCAAAGATGTGCTCGCCCGCGGGTGCTGCGACGGGCGCTTCCGCTTGGTCCCAATCATCTTCCGGTGCATCTTCGGCTGAGTCGGAGGCAAACGCAGGCGCGTCATCGTCAAGCCACAGTGGCTCCGTCTCAACCCACCCACCACCGATGTTGTCAGCCGCAGGCGTGCCAGCTGGGACGGGCTCCACTACCTCACCTACCGCATCTGGGGCTTCAAGGGGTGGTGCATCCTGGTCGTCCTCTGCGGGGCGGTCAACCTCCAAGTTGGACGGGTTGCCTGCGAATAACGACCGTGTGAAACGGCCCAACCGGGCCAGCGGTCCTTCATCGTCCGCTTCAAGGTCGGCGAACGGCTCAGCGTCCGTGGTGGGAGTCCGCGGTGGACGGTCGCGCACAATGGTCGGTGCCGACGGTGGCCGGTACGCGTCATCAAACGGGTCAAGCGGTTCGTCCTCACGGGTTGGTTCGGGTTCGGCAGAGACCGTCTCCAAATCTGATGGAAGGCGGGTGTCGTCAGGACCTGACGGTTCTGCGTCAACGACGGTGACGTCGTCCACCAGCCAACCGTCACCCACATCCGTGTCGGGCTGCACGTGGGTTTCGGCATCGGCATGCTCTGCGAAGGCGGCAAGCTCGGATGCTTCATCGACCTGTTCCGGTTCGGGTGGTTCGGCCCCTGCCGTCACAGGCACCGTGGGTACGTCGTCGTGCACGCTATACCAGCGGCTGGGTTGAATGTCGGTACGCGCGGGCCGGGCCCGCTTCTCAAAGCCAACCCGTAAGGTGGGGCCGTCCAGCACGTGAAGGACGATGCGGTCGTTGACCTGCACATCGTGCGCTTCGTACATGCCCCCAAGGCCGTCAACCGAGCGCTCATCAAGCACGGTGAGGGATTGTGTTTCGCCGGTGGCGGCATCTTCGCAAGCGAGCGCGCCGACAGGAAAGCGGCCGGACAGGCGGTAGGGCAGCACCAACGATCCGCGCCTTAAGTCAAGGCGTGTCACCGTGACGACCCAACGTTCCGGCGTGGCTTCTGGCGCCGTCGATTCCGGCATGCCGTCCTCCCGTCTTACCGCCTCATCGTTTACGAAAGTTTAGCAAGTACGTGCGGCAAAATCTTGCCCTTTAGGATGGCATACGGCGCATGAGTCCCGTGAGACCCAACACGCCGATGATCACAAAAGCGGTCAACGCCAACACCGGAATCGAAATAAACCCGAGATAGTTCACGTAAGCCCCACTGCAAGGAACGCCGACGGCGCAGCCACCTGGGCCCGCAATGGACGGAACCTTCTGAATTAACACGTGGTACGCAGCGACCGCAGCGCCTGCCCAAGCAAGCGGTAACGCGTACCACCAACCAGCGCGTTCACCACGGAATGCCGCCACACCCAACACCACCACCAGCGGGTACATGAGCGTCCGCTGGTACCAACACAGCGAGCACGGCACAAAACCCCGCACCTCACTGAAGTACAAGCTTCCGAGCGTCGCGATGAGCGCCACCAACCACGCCGTCAGCAAACCCGCGGACACCGCCGGATCCTTCACGTTCGTCGCTACGGCCGAGCGGCATCCACCGCCGCTTGGATTTGGCTAAACCCTGGGTTGCTCACGGGCGTACCGTTCACGAGCACACTCGGCGTGCCCCGCAAGCCCAACTCGGTCGCCGTTTGCGTATCGGCATCCACAGCCGCAAGCCCACGGTCGGACGCCACGCACGCATCAAATGCCTCTTCGTCCAAGCCGGTGGCGTACTGCCGCGCCAGGTCACTTGCAAGATCAGGCGTCAGCGACGGTTGCGAGCGAAACGCCGCCTTCTCAAACGCGTAGAACGCATCGGAACCTTGCTCCGCCACACACTCACCGACGGCGGCAATCTGCCTGGATTCCGGACCGATCACGACAAAGTTCATGGTGTAGATCGCCACCTCGTCGTCACCGCCGTAAGCGCGCTCCAGCTGCGGGAACACGCTCTGCGAGAAGGTGCCGCAGTGTGAGCACAGGAAATCCTCAAACACGACGACTTGCACGGGTGCTTCTGCAGGACCGATGCGCGGTTGCTCATCCAAACGCAAGCCCGCGTTCTGGTTGGCAGCCGGACCGCCCCCATCAAGCGTAAACAGCAGAACCCCAGCCACCACGGCCACCACAGCGATTACGAGAATGAGTGTGCGCTGATTCATGCCGCGCATCGTACCCGAGAGGCAGCCATCAGCCCGTGGCATGACGCGACGTCATCCTGTAGCAAGGCCACCGGTGCGTCCAGCGCACGTCTGCTACATTTCACGAAGGCCGTGCCGCAACCGTGGCACGCAAACCCCACCCATCAGGAGGACACCGCATGGCTTACGACCTGCCCGATCTGCCTTACGCGCACGACGCCCTGGAACCGCACGTGGACGCCCGCACCATGGAAATTCACCACGGCAAGCACCACGCTGGCTACGCCAGCAAACTCAGTGCCGCCGTGGAAGGCACCGACATGGCCGGCAAGTCCATTGAAGAAATCCTCAAAATGGGCGCCGACGCGCTGCCCACGGCTGTTCGCAACAACGGCGGTGGTTACGCCAACCACAACCTCTTCTGGGAAATCATGAGCCCCCAAGGCGGCGGCACGCCCAGCGGCGAGCTCGCCACCGCCATCGATGCCAAGTTTGGTTCGTTCGATGCGTTCAAAACAACCTTCGCGGACGCTGCAGCCGGCCGCTTCGGTAGCGGTTGGGCGTGGCTGGTTGTCAAACCAGGCGGCGACCTTGAGGTGTACAGCACCCCGAACCAAGACAGCCCGTTGATGCAAGGCGACGAACCGATCTTGGGTCTCGATGTGTGGGAGCACGCGTACTACCTGCACTACCAGAACCGCCGTCCGGACTACATCGCGGCCTTCTGGAATGTCGTGAACTGGCAGGCCGTCGGCGAGCGTTACGCCGCCGCCGTTTCCTAACGCCAGGCCTTAACACCATGGTGGTGGGTTGACGCCCACCCCCTCTGCGCACAAGCCCGTGCGGCCGGCCCCAAGCCTGGGGCCGGCCGCTTAACGTGCCAGCATGCCGCCTTCCGCCTTACGCTGGTTCGCCGGATTCATCCTGCCGGTCGCATGCATCGCAGGCGCTTTGCACATCGACCGCCAGCGTGACCGCGGTCCTGCAGGGCGACCGCCACCGGAGCCGATTGCGGTGACAGTCGATGGGGCCGTCCGGCGCCCGGGCCCCCTCAACCTGCCGCACGGCGCCAGCCTTGCTGACACCATCCGCTTGGCAGGCGGGCTTGCGCCAGGCGCCCAAGCGGACCGGCTGTCCCTCGACCGTCCCGTCAGCGACGGCGAGATCGTCTTCGTGCCCGGCGAGGCTGACGCGGTGTGGACGGTCAGCATCAATCACGCCACCACCCTCGAGCTTGACCACCTGCCAGGCATCGGTCCGGCCTTGGCCGCCCGCATCCAATCCGGCCGCCCGTACGCCCGCGTGGAAGACCTCATCGATGTGCCAGGCATCGGTCCCGCCACACTGAAAAAGCTACTGCCGCACATCACGCCGTGACGCGCGCAGCCGGCGTGCTCCTGCTTGCTTGCCTGGCTGGGGCGGTGCACAGCTGGTCGCTCCCCGAAACTTGGGCGTGGACGGCGTCCGCTGGACTCAGCGCGGCGGCCCTCATGGCAGGCCTAGCGTGGCGCATGGCGCGCTGGCTACCGCTCATGATGCTCGCTGCCGTCTTGGTTTTCACGCGCGGGCTGCAGCACCAGCAGGTCAGCGTCAAACTCGACCCGGTCGTGGGCCACACCGTGGCGTTAACCGGCACGACCGACGGGCGTTTCGTCTCCCTGACCGCCCCCCGCGGCGTGCGTGTCCTCACGCACGACGGTCTCTCGCCGGGCCGCGTCACACTCCAAGGCCGGTTGCGTCCCGCGAGGTCGGCCCGCAACCCAGGCGGCTTTGACGAGCGTCGCTGGCTGCACGCCCTCGGGGTCGAGCACGTCCTCGAGGACGTCACGGTCGTTGCGCACCATCCCGCCGCCCGCGTGCGCTGGGAGGCCGCCGTGCAGGCCCTCACCGGTGGTCGAACGGACCCAGGCGCCCAAATCCTGACCGCGATGGTGCTTGGTGTGAGGCGGGTTGATGGCGACCTGCGCGAGCGGTTCTCACGGTCAGGCCTTGCGCACCTGCTGGCCTTATCCGGTTTGCATGTCGGCCTGCTCGCTGGCGCCCTTGCGTTGCTGCTCACACCGTTAGGACGCCTGCGCTGGCTGGCCGTGATCGCTGTGGTCGTGGCG
>CAJXNS010000024.1 GCA_913057165.1 uncultured Trueperaceae bacterium | reverse complement strand
CCGCAACGGCGCGCCTACCGGGCGGCGGTCGCGCGTTCGGCATGGAACCTGCGCATGGGGCGTGCACACGCCAGGGGACACCTGAAAGGCGCTGCAGTTCAGGTGCTGCTTAAGCAGCCGCTAGTTGGGCCGATGGCGCGGGCGTTCAGCATGCAATGATCCGTAGCCGCTTCACGCGGCGTCTTGCTTGACGCGTAGGCCAAGAGCACCTTCGCCGGCGGAGCGGGCCACCGTGACGGTGTAAGCACGGCCAACTCCGGTGACGCTTTCGATGGTCGCGGTCACGTCACCGGTGATTTCGAACGTATCGATGCTGACACCCACCACGTCGTCGCTGAACGCGACATCAAAGGCGAACGAAGCCGCGTTGGACTGCGGAGAGCTCGCGCCCCATCCATCGCTTGACATGAACGGCGCTGACGCCGGCGTTGTAGCGGATCGATGCGTATGGAGTGTTTCCCGTAACATCCTTGAAATTGCTACGTGTACTGAAGCTGTAGTTTGTGACGCGCCCTTCACGGTACGCCGAGCCGCCGCCTTGGCCTGGGGTGCTGCGGGAGCTTGATGTGCCTCCGTAGCCTCCGGCACCTCCCGGGGCGCCGCCCGTGCCGCCGCCGTTCGTGGCGTCGTACCAGTCACTAGCGCTCTGACCGCTTTTTCCACTCTGCCCTCTACTCCAACTGATCTTGGTCTTATTGTTAAAACTACGTTCTCCATTTTGGGCGAAGTTGTGCCTGAAAATTGCAGCCGCACCCCCACCCCCACCACCTGCCACCAACAACGCCTGGTTGCCCCGATCCTTTGAGCCGTCAAAAAGCCCGGACGCCCCGCCACCATCACCACCTTTTGAACAACCGGAAAAACCTCCCCCAGATCCGCCGGGGTGTTGAGAGAAAGACCCTGTTCTTACGTGGATCTCTTGGCCGGGTTGCACCGATACCTGGCCCTTGACCCTGCCCCCATAGCCACCCCTATGTTCGTTGTTTCTATTCGCGAAGGCTATTGCGCCGTTCCCACCTCGAAGGTACACCTCAAGCGTGTCGATACCGTCAGGGACGGTCAGCGTTTCGCGTTTGTTTTGTCCCCAAGTCAAGTAGCAGGTGCCGTCCTCCGCATTGTAAGAACCCCCCATAAGCAAATCGCACGGATTGGTTTGCGCTTGACCGGTTCCCAGTAGCAAGATCGCGAGCACGGTCGCAGCGCGCCCCAAGGTCCCGAGTCGTGCTGGGGCATTAATGTTCGTTCGCCAGCGAGGCTGCGTGCCATGTGCCGCCGCGTTCACGGCGCGGTAGGTTTCGCGGGTGGGACAGGTTGCAAACGGAAGGTCGTAGTGCGCAACCGATCGCGCAACCACACCGAGCCAGGAAGCGCACGCAATACGTCCTGTGGCCATCCTTGCGGTGCAGCCGTCTCGGTGACCCCCAGGTCTTGGTTGGGTTCTTCTTGCGCCGTGTTCAACCGCGTCACCGTGACGGCGTCGCGCGGGGTTGCGCTCCCCTGTTGCAGCGTTGGCGTGGGCGCACCCACGTAAGCGCGGATCGCGACGTACAAAACCAGTAGCGCAAGCGACGTCAGCCAAAACGACTTCGGGGTGCGTGGTTTGGGTTTTCCGCGGATGACGCGAAGGCGACGCTCGTCCATGACCGCGCGAGGCTAACACCAATTTACAACCTGGTGCAAGGTTTTGTAAGTATTTTTATGGAACAACAAGGTTGTTCAAAAAAGCCGTTTAGTTGCATTTATATCGATGTTTTATTGCTTCAACCACCCCAGATTTGGTGAGTGGAAACGGACACACCTTGTTCAAGATTGTTGGTTTTTGTTAGGATTCCGCGGCGCCTCTAAGGCCTCCACCACATGGCCTCCGTCAAGTTGACGTTGTGCACCTCCCTCAGTCTGCACCCAGGTCACGCCCAGGGGCGCCAACCTTTAAAACGCAACATCACCGCAGGGCGCGAACGACGTGAAGCGTCACAGCCAAACGGTAGCCGTGGCCTCGAACCGCCACCACCGTACGGCCGTCGATACCCACCGAGCCCAACTTCTGACGCAGTCTTGCCACCGCGACCTCCAGCGACGCTTTTGACGCCGCCCAACTAGGGTCCAACGCACCGATTTCCTCCACACCCAAACCGTGTTCACCGGCCTGCGAGAGTGATTCAAGCAAATCCATCTCGCGAGCCGTTAAGGAGACGTCGCTGCCATCCGGGCCGATAAGCCGCATGCGCGCCACATCCAGTTGCGCCGCGGCCTCAGACTCCGTTGGGCCCACCGAGAGACGCGACCACAACCGCTCAAGAATGGTTAAGAGCTCGTCGGGAGTCGAAGGCTTGGGGACGTAGACATCGGCTCCGGCTTGATAACCCCGTTGCCGGTCGTCAAGTCCTGCACGTGCCGTCAACATCACCACGCCCATCTCGGGGTGCTCGTCCCGTAAGAACCGGGCAAGGGACACCCCGTCCTCACCTGGAAGATTTAAATCCACCAGGGCCACCGCGGGCACAAACCCATCCAACGCAAAGCGGAACGCTTCCGCGCTCGCGTACGCGCGGGCGTCCCAATCGTTCGCCGCAAGCACGTCAACCAAACTTGCCGCCAGGTCTGCGTGGTCTTCAACCACCGCTATGGCACGCTGCGTAGGCATACCGTCACTCCAAACTCCCCGTCGTGATCGTCCACCTCCACGGTTCCACCCATGGCTCGTATCAGCTCTTCTGAGATTGCAATTCCAGTCCCCAAGCCGTCGTTGCGTCCTCGCACCATCTCGGGGGCCGAGACGCGTTCGATCGCATTACGAATTCTCACGCAGGCCCGCGGCTGGGATTCCACCCTGTCAGGCTCGGGGGGGGCTTCTGACGCACCCCGAAAAACGTGCACGGCCACATCGGCCCCTTCAGGAGCATACTTGAGCGCGTTATCCAGCAGATTCAAAACGGCCGCCGTGAGGAGGGCGGGTCGAACCGAAGCTTGCAGAGCAGGGTCTCCGGTAAGTGTCACGCGGTCCTCGAGGCCGGTGTCGGTAAGTAGGCCTAAGATATGCGTCTTGAGGCTCACGGCAACGGCCTCCTCGGTTGCGTTCGCGCCGGCGAGGCCGCCTTCAATCGCCCGCAGTTGAGCGAGTTTGGTTTCGACCGACCGAAAGGCCACCATCATCCTTTGGGACACCGTTTCGCTCAGGCTGGCCCAAGGCACGCTCATGGAGAGAACCCCATTGGCGTTGCGTACATCGTGTTCTAACGCCGCCACCAACTCGTAACGCAACCGGCGTTGCGTTTGAATTTCGTCCGCACGGGCTTGCCACGCCACCAGCCGGTCGCGGCTTTTGGCCAATTCTTTCGCGAGGCCTCGCTCAAGCTCAATCAACAGCGCCGACATGATTAAAACGGTAGAAAACCCGAACGCCAACGAAGCATACTGGGACAACGTTGAGGGATTCTGAATGCCTATCACAACCACCGTCCACAGAAACGTCGTTGCGTTGAGGATGATGTACGCCAAAAGCACCCATCGCTTCCGGTGGAGGACGTGCCGCCACGCGGCGATCGCCACCACGGCAGAGAGCGGAACAACCACAAAAAAACTTAAAGCGTTGGCGTAAAGACCGGCCGTGGTGTTGCCAAGCACGACCAGCACAAAGCCCAGAAAGGACGCCGCCATCAAGACCCGGTGCCCCCATACCGCTTGGGGGCGAGGGTGAAAGGATCGCAGCACCGACATGTAAAAGCCGATTGTCAGAAACGTCGCAACGGGCACAACGTAATCGGTGTAATGACCAGCCGGCCTTAACCCCCACGAGGCCGGTTCAATCAGTCCCTCAAGAAGCGTGAACGTGGCGGCGTAAACGATTTGCGAAGACGCGAACCACAAAAAATACGGTTGTTTGTGCACGCGGTAGTAGACGAGCGCCACCAGCGACGCCACCATAAGCAACGTCACAAGAGCCACGCCGCTCCACAGTTTCGCGGCATAAGCACGCCTCAACGCGTCGGGTGACAAAACATCAAACGAGGCCTGCAAGCTTCCTTGCGTGCGAACTCGAACGTAGTACGGTCCTGCTTCGTCGTTCGGTTCAACCACCCACCCAAAGAGCCCGGGATTGCGGCTATCTTTAACCTCGTCCACGCGGTCCCCTAGGGTGAACCGCTTCTCAAGGCCTCCATTGCGTTGCACGTAAACGTCGATTCGGTCCAAAAAGGTTGGGCGAACATAGACGAACGAAAAAGGCTCGTGCCCAGCGTCTCCAGTATCCACTTCAAACCAAAAATCGTCGCCCACGTAACCCGCCGACACCCCATCCGGTGCGTCCCGAAAATTAAGCGATGGGACGTCGTCCAGCCTCATATCACCTTCGGGGTCTTGGTAGTAACCCACCGTTTGCGCCCAAGCGGGCGCAATCATCGTGGCCAAAAGCCAGGCGAAGACCAACCAAGAGCGGTGATGTACTTGCCCACAAAGCCTGACGGTTCCCATCTGTAAAGCGTACCGCCCGTAAGGCTAAGTAAGCACGTGATGGCTATCGACGGTTTGATTTCATTCGGCTCAAGTAAACCGCGACCAGAGCGAAATTAAAGATGGCGTGAAGGCATACACCACGGGCAACCACAGGAGTGCCAACACCGTCTGCGATGCCAAGACCGCCGCCATGGTGCGTTCGTTGCCGTTCATGGCGCGCGCCAGCAAAAACGACGAGCTCGCCGTTGGCATGGCGTGAAACAGCAGCAGGGCCGGCAGGGCCGCCTCCGGCACACCGAACAGGGTGGCGGTGACCAGCACCAACGCCGGTAAGACGGTGAACTTCAGGACGGTTGCGCCGAGAATGGAACGTGCATCGTTTAGTAGAGACCCAAACCTGAGGGTCGCACCGACCGACAGCAAACCGGCGGCCAGGGCGGCGCGGCCGAGCAGTTCAAGCGACGTTTCCACCGGTCCAAGGGGCAACCCCAAGCGGGCGACGAGAATGCCGCCGAGCGAGGCGACAATCAGTGGGTTACTGACGATGCTGCGCACGAGAATGCGGGCGTTCACAGGCACGCTGCTGGCGTGCTGCGCCAACGCCGTCACGCTCATGACGTTCACGAGTGGCACGGTGAGGGCCACCAGGAGTGCCGTCAGGCCGGCCGTGCCGGGGTAGAGCGTCGGCACCACCAGGAGGGCCACAAAACTGTTGAAGCGAATGCTGCCCTGCACCACGCTGGTGTAGGTCGGTCCGTCACGGGCCACCACCGGCTTAAGCAGCCGCACCAACCCACCGACCGTCAACAGCGACACAACCAGGGTCAGCGCGATCGGGCCGGCACCGTCAAGCCCGCGGTCGTTCGTCGCAAGGCTCTGAAAAATCAACGCGGGCAGAAACACCCAGTAGTTGACGCGGTCAAGCGCCGCCCAACCTTCCGGCTGAAGGAAACGAATGCGACGCAAGGCCGCGCCGGTCGCCATAAGCAGCGCGAGTGGCACGAGGGCAGAAGCAATCAACGGCACCCGCCGACGCTACCGCGAAGGCCGGCCCACCGGTTTGGGGTGGCCCGCCACCCAGTACACGGCCTAGGCCGTGACGACCGCACCCGCCCGAGCGACCCACGTGGGGGAGCATCGCCGCATGCCAGATCACGACCCTCCTGCCCGCGCCCGCATCGGCCGCGTCCTGCACGACCTCAAACGTTTCGACCCGCCGTGGATCACGATGGTCGTGCCACGCCACGCTGGGACGGACGCGGGCGTACCCGACGCGCGGATCGATGAGGCCTTGCGGACCCTCAACCTGCCCGATGACGCCCGCCGGACCGTTAAACGGCGCGCCCTCGAGTCGGTCCGTGCCGTGCACGAACAGTGGGCGGTGGTGTACGCCAGCGAGGACGGTGCGGTGGTCCGGACCGTCGGCCTGAAGGTGGCGCCACCCCTGCCGGACGAGGACCCCGCCTCACGCGTCCGCCACGGCGACGCGTGGACCGCACCGCTGGACGCCATGCTGGCGTTTGACCGACCCACCATCGCCGTCTGGGCGACGGATACCAAAGCGCGCTTCTTTGCGGTGGACTTTGGGGAAGCCACCGAACTCGCCGGTTTCGTGGGGGACATCAACCGTGAATCGTGGCGGCCGTACAGCGAATCATCGACCGGCATGCCAGGCGAACCGGCGCGAGGTGGGAGCGGCATGGACGACGTGCAGGACCGCACGGACGACTGGGTCCGGCGCCTGGGCCGGCTTCTCTTGGACGAGGTTCATGACGCGTTACGGCCCTACCGTCACGCCCACTGGGTGCTGCTCGCAGACCGCCAGACCGCCGCTCGGCTTGAAGCAAACATGACCCCGGAGCTGGCGCGCTTGTACCTCGGTTCGGCCGGCACGCCTGGGCCGCTGGGTGTGCCCGACAACCGCTTCGTGAACGCCGTGGTGGACGCCACCACCGCCACCCTTGAAGCGTCGCAGCGGCGCTGGCTTGACGCCCCTGAACATGACAGCGAACTGGTGACTGACTTAGAAGCCATCCTGGGGGCCCTCGATCGGGACCGGGTGGATACCTTGGCGCTCGCGACGCGCCTGAGCCCCAACGGCGTTCGGGACCTATCAAGCGGGCGGGTGCACGGCAGCATGACGCAACTTAGAAGGGAGAACGATGCGGGCCTACCCACCTCCCTGGTGGCCATGAGTGACGTATGGCCGAGCCGCCTCAAGGACGCGGGCGTCAACGTTTGGCTCCTGCGGGGTGAGGCGGAGCAAGCCTTGCTTGAGCACGGTCCCGTGGCGGCGCGGTTGCGGCGGGGGTGATGGGGTGTTTGAGGACCGCAACGAAGCCGGCCGGAAGCTCGCCAAAGCGGTCGCCGAGACGGTCGATGCTCCCAATGCCGACGCGCAAGTGTGGGTGCTTGCTTTGGCGCGGGGCGGCGTGCCGGTCGCTGCACACGTTGCCGCGCAGTTGCACGCCCCGCTGGACGTGACCATCGCCCGCAAGCTGGGGGTGCCCGGCCAACCCGAGTGGGCGTTCGGCGCGATCGCCCCAGGCGGTGTGGCCCTGTTTGACGACGAGGTCATCGGCGCAGCCCACGTGACGGACGCCCAACAGCATGCGGCGGTTGAACGCGAAACCCAAGAGATGCAGAGGCGTCTTGAACGCTACCGGGACGGGCGGCCTGAACCGGACCTTAAGGGGGCGGTGGTGGTGCTGGTCGATGATGGCGTGGCGACGGGTAGCACCATGCGTGCGGCGGTCGCATCGGTGCGGCAGCGCCATCCAGCCTGGTTGGTGGTGGCCGTGCCCGCAGGGCCACGTGACACGATCGAACAGCTACGCGGTGAGGTGGACGCTCTCGTATGCCTCGAGCGGCCATCGCCGTTCTACGCGGTCGGTCAGGCGTACCGGTCGTTTCCGCAGGTCACCGACGAGGAGGTGCAGCGCACGCTTGCGTCGGCGTGGGGGGTGGGCGGTTAGACTGGCGCGTGCGCCGCGACCGCGCCACGAGCGCCCAGGTTGCCGCTTTGGAGGACGCATGGCTAAACGTGAACCGGTTTATTTGACGCCGAAAGGCTTGGAGCGTACCCAGGAGGAACTGCGGTACCTGCAGAACGAAAAACGCAAAGAGATCAGCGAGTACATGGGTTCCGCAATCGCGGACGGGGACTTGCGAGAAAGCGCCGCGTACGACGAAGCGCGGATGCTGCAAAGTGAGAACGAAGCGCGCATTGCGGACCTTGAAGAGCTTCTCAACCGGGCGGTGGTCGTCGATTCTGAAGAGGGTGAAACCACAGCGCGTTTAGGGGCGATTGTGACCCTACAGGGCGCCGACAAGAACGAGGTCACGTACCACCTGGTCGGCACGCACGAGGCAGACTTCCTGGACGGCAAAATTAGTGACGAAAGCCCCCTTGGTCAGGCGTTGCTTGGCCGTTCGGTGGGTGACACCGTGACGCTTCCGATGGGCGGCAAGTCAGCGAAGCTGACCGTGACGTCGGTGCGTTTCGAGTAGCGGCAGGGGACGGCCGGACGATGGCGCGGTGGCTTCGTTACGGCGGGTTTGCCTTTCTGGGGGTGGTGGTCGTCTTGGTCGCCTTGGCGGTACTGACGGGTGGTCCGGAAGCCGTGGAGGGTGACGACCGCATCGTGCTTGAGTCGGCGTCGGTCCGCCTGTTTCCGCGGTCTGACCCTGAGGCTGTGTGGCAGTTTGAAGCGCCCGTCGTGCGGTACGACCTCGCGTCAAGCGAAGCGTCCCTTGAGCCGGTCCGGGAGGGCTCTCGGTCGGTGGGAGGCAGGGTGGACTTCAGGCTTTCTGCGCCGTCGATTACGGTGCGTTCGAACGACGACCTGCGGGCGAATACCCTTAACGTGTTCCTTGTGGAGGACGACTTGAACGTGGACTTGCGGGCCTCAGATGAGCGTCAGGTGCTGGTGGACCACCGCGCCGGACGGTTTGAGGTGCCTTCTTTACGGATGCACGGTGAGGGTTTCGGTGAAAGCCGCTACGAGGACGTGACCACCAACTTTGATTTCACCGAGTTTGAGGCGGGTGGCCCAGGAACCGTCGGTTTCAGCCGCTTTGAGGTTGAGGAGGCACCATGACCGCGCGGGCCTGGTGGCTGCTGGCCGTGAGCGCCGCCTTGGCTGTGGGGTGGGTGTTGGCGCAGGATGGGCCTGCCGAGGCTCAGGAGTCTGACGCTCGGGTGATCACGATCGATTCGAGTGGCGGGACGCAGTCAGGCAACTTGCGTTACGGCCCGATTCGCTACCAGCATCCCGACCCACTCGGGGTGGTCGGCACCGTGCAGGACCTGACCATTCGTGCGCCTGAGGCGGCGCTTGAAGCCCCTGAGGGGGTACTCATCTCGCAGGCGAAAGGGTCGAGGACGGCCACCTTCGCTGGGGGGGTGCAGGTCACCCGCGGTCGCTTGACGGCTGTCGGTCCGCGCCTGACGTACGTGGAAGCGGACGGCGTGGGGGTGCTCGCTCGCGATGTGGTGATCGATGTGGCCCCCGCCGAGGAGGACGGTGACGTGACGACCATCACGTCCAACGAAGCGACGTTTGATGTGGATTTAGACCGCAGCGTAAGCCGTGGTTCGGTCGTCCTAGAGCAGGGATCGCAGCGGGCGGAAGCGGAGGTTCTTACGTACGGTGAGACGGAAGACCTCGCGCGTCTATCGTGCCAGGCGTCGCGTTGTGTGGTGACGCGGGAGGGTGAAGGCGGACCGCTGGTGATTGAAGCCGACGAGGTTCGCGTGTTGACGCAGTCGCAGAAGTTGCTGGCGCTGGGTTCGGTGACGGTCACCGATGGGGACATCACCACGGAGGGAACGCGGGTGACGTACGACGATGCGCTCGAGCAAGCGGAGGTGGTGGGTCAGCCTGCGCGTTCGGTCAACGCCGCGAGTGGTGTGACGCTTGAAAGCGACCGGATTTTGCAGGATGTGGGCTTTGATTATGTGGAGGCGATCGACGCGAGTGTCTTAAGTGACGTGCCGCTCGAGGCGTTCTACTTTGCGGACGAGGCCGTGCAGGACGAAGCTATGGAAGACGGGGCGGAGTGACGGCGTGCAGCGGCATCTGCTGCTGACGGTTCTTGGGGTGTCTTTGGTGTCGGCCGCTTGGGGGCAGTCGGATACCCGCCTGACGCTTGAGCGTAGCGAGAGCACCATTGAGATTGTGAACGCGGGGCGCGCGAGCGACGGGGCGCGCAGCATCTTGGATTTGGGTGGTTGCGTGCCGGAGGACCCTGAGGCGCTCACGAGTTTGTTTTACGCGCCTGCGTCGGCGGTGACGGCCACCATCCGCCAGGAAGATGGATCGGAAGCGGTGGTGCGCGCCCCGCTCGTGCGGCTGGTACGCCCCGCGGACGGTAATGAAGAGGAGGTCCTTGAGGCGCTGGATGCGACCGTGACGTTCGGTCGGCCGCCGTGTCTTGATGAGGTAAGCGAGGCTGAAGCGCCGGAGGTGGTGTTGACGCAAGGCAGGACGCGGGCGCTTGGTTCGGTGTTCCGTTTGGATGCGGCGTCGGATGTGGCGACCCTGTCGGGTCCGATCGATCTGCTGCGCCGGCCGGAGGGGGACGGCCTGCCGGTGAACGCCACGTCTGACGCCCTTGAGCACGACCTGGCGTCAGGCCGGTCGACCTTAACGGGGGACGTGCAAGCGGTTCAGGGGGAGCGGGTGAGTCAGGCCGACCGGCTTGAGTTAAACGAGGCGGCTTCAGAAGCGATCTTGACGGGCGATCCAGCCGTGAGCACCGTTGGGGCGGACGAGGTGCGCGGCGCGGTGTTGCGTTACGACCTTGACCGCAACGACCTGGTGGCTGAAGGGGGCGTCACGGGCGTGTTTGACGTGGCGACCGAGGGTGACGATTAAGGGGCGTTACACGCCTTCCTGTTTGGGGAGATGCAAGATCAGCAGGCCTGCAGTAAGGCGGGCGGTGGCGGCCGCACCGTCCACGCTGGTGGGCAGGGTCAGGGTGCGCTGGAAGGGACCCACGTTGAGTTCACTGAAGACCCGTTCGCCAGAGTGGTCGGGTTCGCGTTGTCCAGCGATGACCAGTTCGCGGCCTTGCACGGCCAACTCAAGGTCTTCCTGCCGCAGCCCGGGCACCTCGAACGTCACGCGGTAGGCGTCGCCTTCGTCGCGCAGTTCGGCCTTAGGGAGGATGCCGTCGTTTTCAACGCGGCGTTCCATCAGGTCATCGATCGAGTCGCGGATGGACAGCAGTTCTTTAAGGTCGTTGGCGGTACCGAAGCGGTCGAGCTCCATACGCAAACCATAGCACCCAGCCCGCCCGTTGCGGCTACCATGGGTGCGTGACCGACGTGTTTTTGCTGGGTGGACCGACGGCAAGTGGAAAGTCGGCGTTGGCAATAAAGCTGGCGCTCTCGTACGGCCTGGAGATCGTCTCCGCCGACGCGATGATGGTGTACCGAGGGTTGGATGTGGGTACCGCGAAGCCCACGGAAGCGGAACGGGCCGGCGTGCCGCACCACATGGTGGATGTGGCCGACGTGCGTGACGGTTTTAGTGTGCACGCCTGGGCGGATGGAGCAGTGCAGGCGATTGAGGCGGCTGCGGCGCGTGGGGTGCCGGCGTTGGTGGTGGGGGGCACAGGGTTTTACCTCTCGGCCCTCACGGATGGATTGCCGGCAGCGCCGCAGGCGGACCTGGAGGTTCAGGCGGGGTTGTGGGAGCGGCTTGAGCGCGAAGGGTTGGACGCGTTGGTGGCGGAGCTTGAGGCGGCCTCACCGGCGGATGCCGTGCGGGCGGCGCGCAACCCACGCAAGGTGGTGCGGGCGCTTGAGGTGCTTCTTCGCACGGGCCGACCCCCATCGGCGTTTGGCATGACGGCCCTGCCGGTGCGGGCGCACGCGTGCTGGTTGACCCCAAGCATGGAGGTTCTTGAACCGCGCATCTGGCAGCGGACACGCCAGATGTTTGTGGCAGGATGGGCGCAGGAGGCAGGTGGGTTGGACGTGGAAGCGTTAGGTACCGCGCGGCAGGCGCTTGGTTACGCCGAGGCGCGCTTGGTGTTTGAGGGCGAACTGACCGAAGCGGAGGCGGTGGAGCGCGTGGCGGTCGCCACCAGGCGGTACGCGAAACGGCAGTTGACGTGGTTTGCGAAACGCCCGGCGGACGTGCGGGTTTCCGCGTTGGGTGAGGATGCCGAAGTCGCGGTTGCCGGTTGGCTTGAGGGGGCCCTTGAAAACGCGGGGGTATAGGTCAGTCGGCTGAGGGTTTTTTGCTGAACACGCCTTTCAGGCGGTCCATTAGGCCGTGGGTTTCGTGCACGGTTTCGCCGGCCTCTTCGGCGTAAGCGAGCAGGTGCTCTTTGGCTTTGGCGCTTAAGTGGTCGGGGATGACGACCTGGACGGTGACGAGTTCATCACCGCTGCCGGACCGCCTGAGACGCGGCATGCCTTTGCCGTTTAAGCGGATGACGCTGCCGGGTTGGGTGCCTGGGTTAACGGTCAGTTCGGTGGTGCCGTCGAGGGTGGGCACTTCCACGGTGGCGCCGAGGGCGGCTTGGGCGGGCCCGATCTCCAGGAGGTAGCGCAGGTCGTCGCCGTCGCGGACGAAATGTTCGTGCGGTTCGAGTTCGAGTTGGATGAACAGGTCGCCGTCGGGGGCGCCGTCGATGCCGCCGTTGCCTTCGCCGTTGAGGCGAATGCGGTAGCCGCCGTCGATGCCGACGGGCAGGGTGACGTCAACCGTGTCGGTGGTGAGGTTACGGCCACGGCCGGAGCAGGCGCTGCAGGGTGTGGTGACGACCTCGCCAGCACCACGGCATTCGGGGCAGGGGCGGGTGGTCATGACGGCACCGAAGATGCTGTTGGCTTGCTGGCGGACTTGCCCGGCACCGCCGCACGTGCCGCAGGTGCGCCGGCCGTCGCTGCCGGGTTCGGCCCGCAGGCCTTCGCAGCGGTCGCAGCGTCGCATGCGATCGAGGGTGACTTGGATGGTGGCGCCGTCGCGGGCTTCTTCTAAGGTGATGCTGGCGGTGGTTTCTAAGTCTTCGCCGGGTTGACCTCGGCTGGCGGCTCCGCCGCCCCCGGCAAAACCGCCCCCGAAGACGCTGTTGAAGATGTCGAATATATCGCCGCCGAAGTCGGCACCCATGCCGCCTGCTGGGCCGCTGGTGGTGCCGTAACGGTCGTACTGGGCGCGTTTTTGGTCGTCGCTTAGGACGGCGTAGGCTTCGTTGAGTTGTTTGAAGGTTTCTTCGGCTTCGCTGTCACCGGGGTTGCGGTCGGGGTGGTACTTCAGGGCTTGTTTGCGGTAAGCGCTTTTGATGGTGGCCTTGTCCGCATCGCGGTCCACCCCCAGCAGCGTGTAGTAGTCGGTCGGCATCGGGCGGCAGTATAGCGGAGGGTGGGGTTCCCACGGCGCATGCAGCGGACGTCTGGCGTGGGTTTCGTGCCTGCCTTACCGTTGTTTTTCAAGTTCGGTTGCGGCCTCTTCGGCCGTGATCTCGCCGGCCTCTAGGGCGTCGAGAATGGTGCTGGCACCGTTCGGATGGGCGGTCTCTGCCGGTTGGTCTTGTAGCTCATAGCCGAGGTCTTGAAGCAGACGGTCAAACCGGTTTCGGACGGTGGGGTACGACACGCCCAGCAGGCGCTCCATTTCTTTGAGGTTGCCGCGGGTTTTAAGGAACAAACGCACCGTCTCAAGCGATTCGGCGTTCAGGCGCGTGAACTCGTGGGTGGTGAAGTGGCCTTCTAGGGCAACCCCGCTGGTGGGGCCTTCCAGCCGGGTGACCACGAGCGGTTCGCCGGTGACGGGGCAGTGGGTGGGCATGGGGTGGGTTTTGGGCATCGGTTAGGCAGGCCTTTCTTGGGGGCACTTAACGCTGCGCTGGGTGACGCTGAGTTGGGCGTTGCCAACCTTCGCGTCGATGAGTGGCATGCCTTCCGGCAGGCGGTAGGTCCGTTTTGGCCGCATGGCGGCGGCATCCAGAAGGGTCTTCCGAAGGTTTTCCGGTCGTTGCGGCAGGTTGTGGAGCGACCGTGGCGTGACGTGCAGGGCGAGGTTACCCACAAAGATCGCTTGCCTGGCGAGTTCGTCGGTGGCGGCGTTGGGTAGGAACCACCGAATGCGAAAGCGGCGTACCGCAAGACGTATGGCGAAAAAATCGATGCGGGCGGGAAGACGCCTGGTGAAGAACGCTTGGGGGCGTTGCCACGACTTCACGTTAGATCACCTCGATGCGTATTTGGGCGTTGGTGCCGTCTTTTTCGTCATCGACGTCGATATCGACGAGTGGGCCGTCTGGCAGGTCGTGTTCGAGTTGTTCGACCAGGCCGGCCAGGTCGATGCCTTGCGCGTCGAGTTCTTTGCGGGCGCTTTCCGGCATGAACCGTCCCGCAAATTTGGCGAGTCCGAGGGGGACGTTGACGTTCATTTTGGCTTTTTGTTCGCCGTGTTCTTTGACGTCGATATGGATCCTTAAAAGGTCTGCATTGCCTTTGGCTTTGGGGGGTTCCGTCTTGGGTTCGTTTGGGTCGTTCTCGAGCGCGGCGAGAAGGCGGTCGGCCTCTTCGGGGGTGAGGTTGCCTTGCTGGAGCATGGTCAGGATGCGTTGGCGTTCACTCATGGTCGTTCCTCCTTGAGGTTGAGGATAGACGCGTGCATCCAAATATGTCAAGTGTAAGTTTATATTTAATAAAGTCGATGCGGATTTTTTACTAGATTTTGTCTTTTTGATTTATAGTTGCCAAACTCACCCGGTGGCACACCAAGGCTGTCTGGGCTGGTTGTTTCACGTGAAACAGAAGAGGCAAAGATAGACATGGTCCGCTAACAGACGGGGTCCCTTGATCGACAGGGTCCTTGGTCGACGGGGTCCCTTGATCGATTGGGTCCCTTAATGCGGGAAGAGTACGTAACCACCGGCGAGATAGCGCCGGATGATGTAGCCGCGCGCAAGGTAATGGGTCAGGGTGGCGCGAATGGCCTCCCGCCACGCCCGTGCCGCCTCCAGGTCGTCACGGATCAGGTTGGTAAAGCTTTCGGGTAGGGCGACGCGCACAGCGCCGTTTAGGTTGAGTTCGGGCTCGCCGGGTAATCCGTCTTGGCGTGCCGCAAGGGCCGGTCGAACCTCGTGGCCTACGGCTGGTTGGTCGTGCTGCCCGCCGCGCGCTTTGGTGACGACCCGTTCGTCCTCGAGGGGCCACTCCGCCACGAGGCGGTCGGTTGCCACGCTGCCAGCTAGGGCGCCGGCGAGCTCTCCGTAAAAGTCGGGTTCGTAATGCCGCACGTGGGCCCCGAGGTGCTCGAGGTTGAGGTTCGCGTTGGGCGCTTGGGCGGGATCGAACGTCCATTCGACGTGATCGATGCCGCGCATGAGACACCAGTCACGCTGGTACCACTTGAGTGCACGTCCAAGTCCGTACGAACGGTGTTCGGGCATCACGGCAAGTTGGTGCGAATGCAAGTAGGCAAAGCCGTTGCCTTTGCGCGACAGGAAGCCCAGGGCGTACCCGACGATGTGGTTGTTTGCGTCCACAGCTCCCGCAAGAAAGTTGCCGCCGTGCTGTAGGGCGGTCAGGGCGCTTGCGGGGATGATTTCAAGGTCGTCCACACCCCAACAGCGTCGCGTGATGCGTTCGCATTCGCGGCGTTCTGCGGGTGTGTTGAGGTCTCTTAGGGTGTAAGCGCCGTGCTGAACGGGTTCAAGCGACGGCATGGGTTGGTTCAGGCGTCCGGGTCAACACGTGGGGCTGTGCCCCGAAGTTGCACCTGGGGCTCATCGACCGTCCAACCAGTCGCAGCCTCAATGGTGTGCTTGAGGAAACGGCCGAGTGGCATACCGTCCACGGTTGGCGCGGGCACGTCGATCACCCGGCCGGTTTCTTTGCAGATGAGGTGGTAGTGGGGGCTCACGTTGCTGTCGAACAACTTTTGGCCTTGGTTGCCTTGAAATTCGCGCACGAGGCCCGCTTCTTCAAGGGCGCCCAGATTGAGGTACACCGTGGAGAGGCTTAACGGCTCACCGCGGTGACACAACGCTTCGTGTAACTCTTCGGCGCTGACGTGCTTATCTTCCTCTTGAAAAAACGACACGATCGCCGCCCGGGGGCGGCTGTAGCGCAAGCCGTGCTCGTGCAGCAATTGACGCACGTCTTGGGCGTCGTGATCGTGGTGGTGGTGTGTTTCGGCCATATCCAAGCGTCCGCTTCTCTGCCCCTGAACGGGTGACCCGTTCCTTACACCGCATGAGGCTAGCACGCGTTTAAAGGGTGTGTCGCGCAACCGCGCGACGTTTCACGTGAAACATCGCGCGGCCTAAGTTGGTTCACGTCTGCTCAGAGCAGGTCAGCCACAGCGGCGCGTTCCTCTTGAAGCTCGCGTTCGCTGGCCTCGATGCGGGCGCGAACGTCTGCATTGATCTCCAGGCCTTCAACGACCTGGTAGCGACCGCCTTCGCAGGTCACTGGAACGCTGTAGATCAAGCCCTCCTCGACGCCGTACGCGCCTTGGCTGGGGACGGCCATGCTGACCCAGTCACCCTCTGGGGTACCGAGCACCCAGTCGCGCACATGATCGACCGCCGCGGAGGCCGCTGACGCGGCGCTTGAAGCGCCGCGGGCTTGAATGATGGCGGCGCCGCGCTGCTGGACCGTTGGGATGAAGGTTTCCTCCACCCAGGCGCCTTCAACCAACGCAGTGGCGTCCTCGCCCGCCACGCGGGCGTGTGCAATATCGGGTACCTGCGTGCTGGAGTGGTTGCCCCAGATTGTCATGTGGGTCACGTCGGCGGGCAGGTGGCCGGTCTTTTTGGCTAGTTGCGCCTTGGCGCGGTTGTGATCGAGCCTGGTCATCGCCGTGAAGTTTTCGGCAGGCAAATCCGGTGCGTTGCGTTGGGCGATGAGCGCGTTGGTGTTGGCGGGGTTACCGACGACCAACACCTTCACGTCCCGACTGGCGACGCGGTTGAGTGCCTCGCCTTGTTTGGTGAAGATCGGTCCGTTGGCCTGAATCAAGTCCTTGCGTTCCATCCCCGGCCCGCGCGGACGGCTTCCCACAAGCATGGCCACGTCGGCATCTTTAAACGCCACCATGGGATCGTCGCTGGCCTCAACGCCGTGCAGCAACGGAAATGCGGCGTCGTCTAGCTCCATCATCACGCCTTCGACAGCACCCATGGCGTCAGGAATCTCCAGAAGCTGGAGTTTGATGGGTTGATCCTTGCCGAGCATGTCGCCTGCAGCGATGCGGAACAGTAGGGCGTAGCCGATCTGACCGGCCGCACCGGTCACAGCAATGCGCATGGGGTCTTTCATGTTGCCTCCCTTGGCCACACGACGTGTCTCGCCGTGTGTGTTCGCCCGGAGGGTATCACCGCCCGACCTCCGTCACATGCCCCGTGTTTCACGTGAAACATGCCAGGGAACCAGGCGTCAGTCGAGTCCAAACCGAGGGCGGGAGACGATCTGAATCGATAGAACGCCTTGCCTCTGCATTTGCACGTAACGACACGAGCGGCCGTGAAGCAGGTGACGGTGGTTGTTTCACGTGAAACATGGGGGTCGGCGGTTCATGCCGACTAGGCTTGGTAGTTCAATAGTTCCAGGATGCGTTCAAGTTCTTCGCGTGACCGGAAGTGTAGCTCCACCCGGCCTTTGCTGCCGCCACGGATGCGCACCATCGTCTGGGTGTGGCGCGCCAGGTCTTCCTCGAGGGCGTGGTGGCGGCCGTCGTTGGCCTGCTTCACTGGCGCTTGTGTTCCCTTACGGGTCAACGCTTCGGCTTGCCGTACCGTCAACCCGCCCCGCAGGATGCGTTCGAGCGCCCACGCCCGGTCAGCCTCGGGCTGCGCGAGAATCGCGCGGGCGTGGCCCGCTTGAATCAGGCCCTCCTCAAGGGCACGCTGTGCCTCGTCTGGAAGCTGCAACAGGCGCAAGGCGTTGGCCACCGTGCTGCGATTTTTTCCTACCGCTTCACCGACGGCCGCCTGGTCCATACCGAAATCAAGCAGCCGTTGGTACGCCCGGGCCTCCTCCATGGCGGTGAGGTTTTCTCGCTGAAGGTTTTCGACCACCGCGATCTGCAGTGCCTCTTGGTCGCTTAGCTCGCGTACCACCACCGGCACTTCGGCCAAGCCGGCGTGCTTGGCCGCCCGAAAACGTCGTTCACCCGCCACGATCTCGTACACCTCACCGGCAGGGCGTACCAACAGCGGTTGGAGGACCCCTTGGCGTGCAATCGATTGCGCCAATTCAGCAACAGCGGCTTCATCAAACACAGTCCGGGGCTGCACAGACGATGGCACCACCACACTGACCGGCAAGCGGGCCGGTGGGGCACCCTGCGCGTCTTGCTTGGGTAGCAAGGCATCCAGGCCGCGGCCTAGACCACGTGACTTACCTTTGGGCGACACGGTTCAGCACCTCCTCAGCCAACGCTTCGTATGCCAACGCGCCTGTGGAGGACGGGGCGTACGTAAAGATCGACTGGCCGTACGACGGTGCTTCAGCAAGACGCACATTCCGCGGGATGACCGTGTCAAACACCTGCTGCTTGAGGTGCTCACGCACGTTCGCTTCAACCTGGTCGGAAAGGTTCGTCCGGGAATCAAACATGGTCAGCAAGATACCCAACACATCAAGTTCGGGGTTCAGCGACGCCTTAATGCGTTCGATCGTGTCCAACATCTGGGCGATCCCCTCAAGGGCGTAATATTCGGTCTGAACAGGCACAATCAGCGCATCGGCCGCCACCAAGGCATTGAGCGTCAATGCACCCATGGACGGCGGCGCATCCACAAGGATCACGTCGTAACTGGCGCGAACCACCAACAAGCCCTTCTTGAGGAGGTTGACGTCCTCTTCACTGGCGTCAAGTTCAATCGCGGCCCCGGCAAGGTCCGTGGAGGCCGGCAAAACGAACAGGTTCTCGACGTCTGTTGGCAGTGCAGCGCGACGGGCGGACGCTTCGCCCGCCAGGATGTCGTAAACGGTGGTGTCTGCGTTTTGAATACCCAGGCCGCTGGTGGCGTTCGCTTGCGGGTCAAGGTCAACCAGTAGGACCCGTCTCGTCTGCGCCAGGCCAGCAGCCAGATTGACGGCGGTGGTGGTCTTGCCTACGCCCCCTTTTTGGTTGATGACGCTGAGGATGGGCACGGTTGACCTCCTGCCGTTTGAACGGCAAGGAGCGTACCACGGTTCGGCAGCGTTTCACGCGCCAGGACGGCAACGGTTTTACCTGTCCTGGACGCAAGTTCATCCACCTCAGCCTGCCCTTCGGGGCCTTTTCGGCTCACCAGCACCACAGGGTCTTGATGCCGGTGTGCCGTCAAGCTGTAAACATCGGCCAGACGCGCCACCGCTTGCGCTGTGACAACCGCAACGCAGGGCCCAACGGTATGGGTGACATCAGAACTGACGATAGAAACGTTCGTTACGCCCATCGCGGCGGCGGCGCCACGAAGAAACGTGGCGCGTTTTTTCCGGCGTTCCACCAATTCCACATGGACGTTGGGCAGTTCAGCGGCGATCACCAAGCCAGGCAGGCCAGCACCGGACCCGACGTCCAACACATGCTTGGCGTGGGGGACGTACTCAGCGACCACCTGGGCGTACGCTTGCGCGTCTGTTAGGTGCTGATCGAGTCGCTCCAGGCCAGCTGGGGACATCAGGTCGAGGGTTCCTGCATACCTCGTTAGGTAGGCGCGGTACGTCTCAATCGGGCTCTCAGGCATGCGCTGGAGCGGCCGGCTCACGGCGACGTTTGAGGTGAACGAGCAACGCCGTCACGTCGCTATCGCGCACCCCACGGGTCCGTTGTGCCGCACCCAAGGTAGGGGGGCGGACCTCCTGCAACCGTTCAAGGCCTTCACCCGACAGGCTTGGGACCTCCTCAAAGCGCACGTGTTGCAGGCTCATCCGTTCATACTGCTGACGACCGTCGAGGTGTTTGCGGCTGCGTTCGATGTAGCTTTCGTAGCGCACGCGAATTTCCACGCTGCGGCGCTCTTCTGCACTCAGCGGGACATCGGGTTCGCCAACGCGGGCCACGACCGAGGCATAACTGGAGCCTTCACGGCGTAACAGTTTAAGGCCGTCATCCGTGCCGTCTCGGCGTTTGGCCAGTCGTGCGATCTCAGCCTCGATGCGTTGCACGCTCGCAGCAACGGCGTGTGCTTGTTCGCGTGGCACGAGACCCCAGTCGGCGGCGAGTCCACTGAGTCGTTCACTGGCGTTGTCTTGACGGTGCAACAGCCGGTACTCGTTGCGGCTCGTGAGCATGCGGTACGGCTCATCGATCCCCCAACGCACCAAATCATCCAGCATGACCCCCAAGTACCCCTGATCACGGCGAACGGTGACGGGCTCCATCCCTGCCGCCATGCGGGCGGCATTCGTGCCAGCAATCAAGCCTTGCGCGGCGGCTTCTTCGTAGCCGCTTGTGCCGTTGATCTGTCCTGCGGTGAACAGGCCGTTGAGGCGTTTGCTCATGAGGTGGACGTTCAGTTGGGTGGGATCGAGCGCGTCGTATTCAACTGCGTACGCATAGCGTTGAATGGCTGCGTTTTCAAAGCCAGGCAGGGTGCGCACCATGCGTTCTTGCAAGCGTGGGGGCATGCTGCTTGAGAAGCCTTGCAGGTACACCTCACTGGTGCGTTGTCCGTCAGGCTCGACAAATAGGAGGTGGCGGTCCTTATCGCGGAATTTCACCACCTTGTCTTCGATACTGGGGCAGTAACGTGGCCCTTGGCCGTCGATACTGCCGCCGTACATGGCGGACTCACCCAAGTTGTCATCGATGAGGGTGTGGGTTGCTTCGGTGGTGTGCGTCAACCAGGTGGGGCTCTCTGCCGCCCGGGGGCCGGGCGTACCGCTGAACGATCCGGGTGGTTGGTCGGCGGGGACCTCTTCGAGCACAGAAAAGTCGACACTGTCGCTGCGTACGCGTGGTGGTGTTCCGGTCTTGTAACGCGCGAGGGTGTGACCGGTGGCGGTCAGGCTGTGTGACAGGTGTCTGGAGGGTGCTTCGCCTTGTCGGCCGGCTTCGCGTTGTTTTTGGCCGTACCAAACCACGCCACGCAAGAACGTGCCGGTGCACAGGACCACCGCAGGGGCGGTGAGGGTGCGGCCGTCCACGAGGCTGACGCCTTGGATTTGACCGGCGTCTGCGTCAAGGCTTGCCACTTCACCTAGGACGAGGGTGATGTTGGGTTCAGCCTCGATGCGTTGACGGGCGGCGTTGGCGTAGCCGTCGCGTTCGTTTTGCACCCGTAGGCTTTGCACGGCGGGGCCTTTGCTGGCGTTGAGCGTTCGGGCGTGAATGGCGGTCTGGTCGGCCAGTTGTCCCATCACGCCACCCATGGCGTTGATTTCAAATACCAGCTGCGATTTACCTGGGCCACCGATTGCGGGGTTGCACGGCATCAGGCCGATACGGTCGGCTTGCGGTAACGCCATGGCGACACGGGCGCCCAAGCGGGCTGCGGCCGCTGCGGCCTCAATGCCTGCGTGTCCTCCACCGACCACAATCACGTCGTACGCTTGATTCATTCGGGTCTCCGTCGCCTATTTTAGGCGGCATGCAGCATACCGTGTGGCATGCCAATCTTGGGCGGTCCGCCCAACACCTGCTTGTCACGCGGCCTCCGTCTTCACCTTGGATACCAGCGGTGAGGTCCTTCTAGTTCTTACATACAGCATCTTGTACGTGTTTTCTTTTTGGTCGGTTTTTTGCGTGGTGCACGAACGTTCTTTCATGACGTCGGTTGCGTTTGCTCTGATAGGATGCTCGTCCATCCGGTTCGGAGGCCGCGGGCGTTGAGTCAAGATCTGGCGATTTGGGACGACATTTTGGACCACGTGCGTCACGAAATTCCTGATGTGGAATTCCGGACGTGGTTCCAGCAGGTCAAACCTTTGGGGGTGGCTGAGGGCACCTACGTCATCGGTGTGCCGCATTCGTTTGCGCGGGATTGGCTTAAAAACCATTACAGCAGCATCGTGGAGAGTGCCCTCGCGTCGCTTGGCGCTTCAGCCCCCAAGGTGGGATTTCAGGTGGTGGACTTCCCAAGTGGGGAACAGCCCGACCTGTTTGACGGCGGTGAGGATGAACCTCAACCGCCTCAAGCACCCGCTCCGTCGAACACCAAGGTCGCTTTGAATCCGAAGTATGTCTTCAGCAAGTTTGTCGTCGGCCCGCATAACAACTTGGCGCATGCTGCCGCCATGGCGGTCGCTGAAGCCCCTGGGCGGGCGTACAACCCGCTGTTTTTGTATGCCGATGCGGGACTCGGTAAGACCCACCTGATGCACGCCGTCGGACACGCGGCGCCTGCGTCACGTGCTGGCCTTCAGATCGAGTACGTCACCACCGAGGTGTTTACCAACGACCTGATTAGCGCGATTCGTGAAGACCGCATGACGGCATTTCGGGATCGTTACCGCTCCATTGACGTGTTGCTGGTGGACGACATTCAGTTTCTTGCTGGCAAGGAACGAACGCAAGAAGAGTTCTTCCACACGTTCAATGCGCTTTACGAGTCGGGCAAGCAGATCATCGTCAGTTCAGACAGACCACCTAAAGACATTCCGACCCTTGAGAACCGCTTGCGGAGCCGTTTCGAGTGGGGCTTGATTACCGACATGCAGCCCCCAGAGTACGAAACCCGACTGGCGATCTTGCGGATGAACGCCGATTACCGCGGGGTGAACGTCCCCGATGACGTGATCGAGTACATCGCCATGCATGCCACGAGCAACATCCGTGAGCTTGAGGGGGCTTTGGTGCGGGTCATTGTCTTTGGCAGCATGAATAATGCACCTCTGTCGCGCGAGGTAGCAGCAGCGGCGTTATCTGATGTGTTTGCGCCGTCCGATGCTCCCGTGGTCATGAAAGACGTTCTTGCTGCCACGGCATCTGAATTTTCGGTCAGCACCGAGGCGCTGACGTCCAAAGGGCGCCGCAAGGAACTGGTCGAGCCCCGTCAGGTTGCGATGTACCTGATTCGTGAGTTGACGAACCATTCACTGCCCGAAATCGGGGAATTTTTTGGCGGCCGTGATCACACCACGGTGATGTACGCCATCCGCAAGGTGACCGAACGTCTTGAATCTGATGCAACCTTTGCCAGCCGCGTGTCAAACGTTCGCAGCAAGTTTGCTTGACCTTTTTCGCTTAGGCGTATCCCTTTCAGCGACTAAAGTTATCCACAAAAATAGGATTGTTATTCACAAGCGCACGCTTCATTAGCGTCCCTGACGCAATTTGTGACATTTCTCACATCGTTTGCTAACGCTTCTTTTCGTTGAGACTTCATGCAAACCGAACACCAAACCCTACTTTTTGTGTTTCAGACGGAACTTTTTGACCTTTCATTCAACCTGTGCACGAGGTTGTGAATTGCCTGTGAACTTGTTGTGCACAACGGTGTGAACAACCGGCTCATCCAGTCGCTTGTGAATTCATGTGCACAACACAGCGACTTATCCACAAACCAAACGGGGTTGTGCACATGCCCATTCACAAGCTGAATGCCCTACCAGGCGCACCTACGTCCGTTTTCCACCTTTTTCACAGGCCCTATGATGATGACGTTCTCTTTTAAATAACGTTTAGAAAAAACCCTTAACCCTAGAGCCAAACCCTGGTCATGCAAGGGTCCCGATTCACCTAAAAGAGGGTGCGGTATGCTCGCACCATCTTTCTTTGAGGGGGCCTGCATGAAGGTTCAGCTCGCGAAAAAACCGTTGGCAGAAGCGCTTGGCCACGTCGAACGTATCGTTCCCAACCGGAGCGGTAACCCAGGATTGAACCTTGTACGCGTGACCGCCACCGCGGGTGGCCTGCTGTTACGTGGAACAAACATGGACGTCGACATTGAAGCAAGTCTTGATGTCGATGTTGCCGCCCAAGGCGATGTGGCGTTGCCGGCCCAAGTGTTAGGTCAGGTCATCAGGGCCCTGCCGGGTGACACGGTCGATATGCACTTAGACGATAACGAGCTAGTCGTCGCCAGCGATCATTTCGATACCCGCCTGCAGACCGTCGATCCAGACAACGCCCCAACGCTCGGCTTTCCAACCGAATTTCCGACACAAATGGATGCCGAGGCGTTAAGCCAAGCGTTCTCTCACGTTCGCTATGCCGCAGCAACGGCGGAGTACCAAGCGGTCTTCAGAGGCGTGAAACTTGAAGTGTCGGCAGAAAATCAGGGGGCGAGGGCCGTTGCCACCGACGGGTTTAGGCTTGCGTACCACGACCTGCCTGGAGCCTCTGGGTTACCTGGTGACGTGATCGTGCCAGCCAAAGGCGTGGACGAGATCCTCAAGGTTTTAAACGGTCCTGAGGTTCATATTGCGGTCGGTGACGCGCAACTTTCGGTCCAAGCAGGCGGCATTAAACTCAACGTCAAGCTGATGGACGGCACCTTTCCGGATTATCGCCGTGTCATCCCCACAGCGTTTCCTGTCACGGTCAGCGTGTCAGCAGGCGACCTCAAAGAAGCGGTGTCGCGTGTTTCGGTCCTGGCGGATCGGACCGCCAACAACCGTGTGGACTTGTTCGTCAAAGACGGCCAACTGCGCATTTCAGCGGAAGGTTCGTTCGGTCGCGGACAGGAAACACTCGATGTTGGCCAGTCCGGCACGGACGCTGAGATGGCGCTGGCGTTCAACGCCAAGTACCTACTGGATGCACTCGCTTCGTTTTCAGACGTGGTTGACGTGCGTTTTTCCGGCGTCACCAGCCCAACGGTGTTAGGCCAACCGAACCAAGACCACCACTTGGCGATGGTCGTACCGCTCAGAACCAACTAACGAGCGAACCCAAACGCTTGGTATTCGGGACACATTCAACGAGTACAACGCCGTCCTAGACGCGCTTTCCGTGTCAAAGTACACGCATTTCGGCTGGTTTGGGAAACAAAACCGGTACGATGCCACTCGGGCGTGGACCCGCCCTAGACGATCGTTTCCTGGAGGGTGCATGACGTACATCGAAGACGTGCAAGCCATTGAACTGCTGGATTCTAGAGGCAACCCCACGGTCGCCGCGACCGTCACGCTGATGGGAGGCGTGCAAGCACGCGCTGCGGTGCCTTCCGGTGCGTCGACAGGTCAACATGAAGCGGTTGAACTTCGCGACGGTGGAGACCGTTACCTTGGCAAAGGCGTTCTTAACGCGGTTGCGCACGTCAACGAAGAGATTGCACCGGCCATTGTTGGTATGGACGCCCAAGACCAACGCGCCCTTGACCGCATCATGCGTGAATTAGACGGCACACCCAATAAAGGAAAATTGGGTGCCAACGCCATTTTGGCCGTATCGCTCGCGTCCGCGCGTGCAGTCGCGGCATTCCATGAACAGCCCCTCTACCGTTACTTAGGTGGCGTTGGCGCGAAAGTCCTGCCGGTACCGATGATGAACGTCATCAACGGCGGTGAGCACGCCGATAACAGCGTGGACATGCAAGAGTTCATGCTCGCCCCCATTGGGTTTGATCGCTTTTCAGACGCCCTTCGTGCCGGTGTCGAAACGTTTCATCACCTCAAGAAGGTGCTCGCGAGCCGCGGTTACGACACCAACGTTGGCGATGAAGGTGGGTTTGCCCCCAACCTGAAGAGCAACGAAGAAGCCATCGAAGTCATTCTTGACGCCATTCAGCACGCCGGCTACGAGCCTGGTGAACAGATCGCCATCGGCTTGGATCCAGCCAGCACCGAGTTCTACAAAGACGGCAAGTACCACCTGGCGTCTGAAGGCAAAACACTCGATGCTGCCGGCATGATCGAGTACTGGGACGATTGGGTCAAGCGGTACCCGATCGTGAGCATTGAAGACGGCTTGGCGGAAGATGACTGGAATGCTTGGGCGGACCTGACCTCCGCGATCGGTCATCAAACACAGCTCGTTGGCGACGACCTTTTCGTCACCAACGTAGAACGTTTGCAGCGCGGGATTGATCACGGTGTCGGTAACGCGATCTTGGTGAAAGTCAACCAAATTGGCAGCCTGAGCGAATCGATGGACGCCATCGACCTTGCGATGCGTCACGGTTACGCCGCCATGATCAGCCACCGCAGTGGCGAAACCGAAGACACCTTCATTGCCGACCTGGCCGTCGCTGTCAACGCAGGTCAAATCAAGACCGGTTCAGCATCCAGAAGCGACCGCCTCGCCAAGTACAACCGCCTTCTTGAGATCGAGCATGAGCTCGGTGACGATGCGGTCTACATGGGCCGGAAAGCGTTTCGCTTGTGAACGGCAATCGCCGAACCAAGATCGTTGCCACACTCGGTCCGGCCACCAGCAATGAGGCGTCCATCAAGGCGCTCATTGAGAACGGTGTCAACCTGTTCCGACTGAACTTTTCGCACGGTGCGCACGCCATGCACGCCGAAAACGCCCGCATGATTCGTGCGCTCTCAGCTGAAATGGGCAAACCGATCGGCATTCTGCAGGACCTTCAAGGCCCAAAAATCAGAACGGCAACCTTCAAAGAAGGCCAAGTCAATCTGGAAAAAGGTCAAGCGTTTGCGCTCACGTGCGGAGACGACAGCCCAGGAGATGCCACCCGTGTGGGCGTGACGTACACGGGTCTCGCAAGCGACGTCCAACCCGGAGATGACTTACTGCTTGATGACGGTCGCTTGGCACTCCAAGTCAACCGTGTGGATGGCAGCACGATCGAAACGACCGTGACACTCGGTGGTGTGCTCAGCAACAACAAAGGCATCAACATTCCCGGTGCTGACCTTTCGATTCCCGCCCTCACCGACAAGGATATTGAGGATCTTGAATTCGGTGTCACGCTCGATGTGGATTGGGTGGCGGTCAGCTTCGTCCGCAACCGCGATGACCTTCTGATGGCCCGCCATCACATGTCCCGTGCGGGTTCAAACGCCAAACTCATGGCCAAAATCGAAAAACCAAGCGCGGTTGAGCGGTTTGGTGAGATTCTGCGTGAGGTCGACGGCATCATGGTCGCCCGCGGCGACTTGGGTGTCGAAATGGCCCCTGAGCGTGTCCCAATGATTCAAAAACGACTGATTCAAGCCTGCCTTGAAGCCGGCAAGCCGGTCGTCACCGCAACCCAGATGCTTGAATCGATGATTCAAAACCCAACCCCCACCCGTGCTGAAGCAAGCGACGTGGCCAACGCCATCTATGACGGCACCGATGCCGTCATGCTGTCCGGTGAAACCGCCGTCGGTTCATACCCCGTCGAAGCCGTCGCCATGATGGACCGTATTGCACAACGCGTTGAAGAGGACGAAGGCTACCGAGCGGGCATGCGCGAGATGTTGCGCTCACCTGATGACTCCACCGCCGATGCGGTGTCGTACGGCGCTTGCGAAATGAGCCACAGCTTAAGCGCCGATCTGATTGTGACGTTCACATCATCGGGTCGGACCGCGCTTCGGGTGTCCAGGAACCGGCCAGCCAGCGGAATCCTCGCGATCACCCCAAGCGAACGCGCATACCGGCAACTGGCAGTGGCGTGGGGTGTCATTCCGCACATGAGCGACGACATTCACAACACCGACGAAATGGTTGAAG
>CAJXNS010000023.1 GCA_913057165.1 uncultured Trueperaceae bacterium | reverse complement strand
GATTAAGTACAAGCAGCTTGGGTTGCTGATCATTGACGAGGAACACCGCTTCGGTGTCGGCCAGAAAGAGACGCTTAAGTCGCTGCGCGCAAACCTGGATGTGCTGTCGCTGTCCGCCACGCCGATCCCGCGCACGCTCTACATGAGCCTCGTTGGTCTGCGTGACGTCAGCCAGATCATGACGCCTCCCAAGGGCCGCAAGCCCATCCAAACGGTGTTGCAGCCGTACGATCCGATGACGGTCCGCACGGCGATTCTGCACGAGCTGGAACGGGGCGGGAAGACGTTCTACATTCACGACCGCATCGGTTCCATCGGCATGCGGGCCCGGACGCTGCAGGCCTTGGTGCCTGAAATCCGCATCGGGGTGGCCCACGGCCAAATGGGCAGCGATGAACTCGAGCAGGTCATGCTCGGTTTTCAGGACGGCGCGTTCGATGTGCTGCTGTCCACCACCATCGTCGAGTCCGGTTTGGATGTGGCAGGGGCCAACACCCTGCTGGTGGAGCGCGCCGACCGTCTTGGGCTCGCCCAGCTCTACCAGCTGCGCGGGCGGGTGGGCCGCCGGGAGACCGAAGCGTGGGCGTACCTGCTGTACCCAGGACGGCTTACGGAACAGGCGCAACGCCGCCTGAACGCCATTGCGGAACTCAACGACCTGGGTTCTGGGCACCTGCTGGCCGAGAAAGATATGGAAATCCGCGGGGTGGGCAACCTGCTCGGCCCAGAACAGCACGGCAACGTCAGCGCCGTATCGCTTGAGGTGTACACCGAACTGTTAGCGGAAGAGGTCGCGAAACTGAAAGGCGAGTCGCCCAAAGAGGCGCGCCCGCAGGTGGGCATCGACCTGGAGGTTGACGCGCGGTTGCCTGCGTCGTACTTGGCGAACGATGACGACCGGATTGCCACGTACGGCATGTTCGCTGAAGCGTCCGGTCTGGCTGACGTCGCACGCATCGCGAAGGACTTACGCAGCCGCTTGGGGCCGTTCCCACCGGAGGTTAAAGCGTTCGTGGACCTGGTGAAGTTGCGGCTGCTGGCGGAAAGCAAAGGCGTGGCGTCGATTAAGGAGCACCGCAGCGACGTACAAATTTCGTTCAAGGCGCAGTTTGATGAACTGGACTACGACCCGCAGAAGCTCAGGCAGTTTGACGTACCGGTGGAAGCGACGCGGTACCCGCCGGGGTTCTCCATCACCAAGCGCGGCATCAAGTCAGCGGACTTACCGTCGCTGCTGCAGCGGATCTTGTACACGGTGGGTTGATCCCAAGCGACGCAAGGAAAAGGGCCGGCGCAATGCGCCGGCCCTTCGCCTGGAGGTCCTTCAGCAGCGTCTTACTGCGGGAAGGTGTAGTTGATGCCGATGCGGGCGTCCGCACCGACGGTGCTGCCGTCGAAAACGTAGGTCGGACCGGCTTCGAAGAACACAGAAGCTTGGGCGAGGTTGAGGGCGTCCAGGTCGGTCTCGGCGCCCACGACAACCTTGGCGTTGAAGCCGTTGTTGTCGCCACCGAAGGTGGAGCCCACGCCGCCGCCGATGTAGGTGTCGGCGTCGAGGTCGCTACCGCCAAGGTCGATGCCGTACAGCACGTCCGCGCCGATTGAGAAGTCACCGGCGTAGGCGTAACCGAAGTTGAGGCGAAGGTCAAAGGCGGGGGAGACGTCCTTGACGGTCGCGTGCACACCCAGGCCTGGGTAGCCGGCGCTCACGCCGATGGCGGCGTCGCCTTGCTGGGCTTGGGCGGTGCCGAACGCCATGGCGACGGCAGCAGCGGTGGCAAACAGGGCTTTACGCATGTGTTTCCTCCTTCAAAACGATGAAAGTGGTCGGCCGGCGGCCGACTCGTTTTTCCGAAAGTAGCACGGCTTCCGTGGCGTGGATGTGCGAAATCTCGCATCGCCCTCACGGCCCGTGAGGGCGTGCTAGCGGGACTTGAAGCGTTCTTTGAGAGCACGCTGCCCATCTCGTACCTGAGGCCGCGCATCGTTACAGGGTGGGAGGTCCCCGGTTGCCTTGCGGTGTGCGTCGATCAGTTCCGCTTCACGTGTCATGGGTGTGCGGCTGTACTCGTAGCGCCAGTAAGCCACCCGGCCTGTCAGGCAGCCTTCCTTCTTGAGCAGGTGCTGGCGAATGCGGTTGGGGACATCACGGTCGGACTGCCCGATATATAGCAGGCGCTTCTCATCATCTGCGAGTTCGTAGACGCCAGGTTCTGCGTCGCGTCCTCTGCGCGCTGGAAGGGCGTCAATGCGCCGCCAACGACCGAAAATACCCATGCCGTCAGGCGCCGAAGCCAAGCTCCCGCAACGCCTCTGGGTCGTTACGCCAGTCGGACCGCACGACCACTTGCAGGTCTAGGAAGATATGCCGGTCGAGAAACATCTCTAGCTGCTTGCGGGCGGTGCGACCGATCTCCTTGATCATGCGACCTTCGCGCCCAATCGCGATCTGCCGGTGTTGCATACGCTCAACCCAAATGTCGGCCTGCAAAATCAACGGTTGGTCCGAGCCTTCCTCGGGCTCAATCCAGTCGGTGACTTGAACCGCAACGGCGTACGGCAGTTCCTGCCGTAGGTGCGTCATCGCGCTCTCGCGGATTAGTTCGGCCACCCATCGTTCGCGCGACTGGTCGCTGCGGATGTTTTCTGGGAAAAAGAACGGTCCTTCTTCGAGGGTGTCCATCAGGTCATCACGCAAGCGCATGACGGCGGCTGGGTCGGTCTTGGCGGACAGCGCGTAACGGCGGTCGATCTTGGGTGCCATATCGGCGTACAGATCCATGGCCTCGTCGGGGTAGCGCGCGGCATCCAGTTTGTTACCCACGAGGTACACCGGAGTTTCTGGATCGATGCCGTCTAGCAGGCGGGCCACATCCCGATCTTCACTGCCGGGAGGGCGGCGCAAGTCCACCACCCATAAGATCGCGTCGACGTCTGCGACCGCGGCACGGATCTCACGCGTCATGGCGCTATCGAGCGACGTTCGGCCCTTGTGCAAGCCAGGGGTGTCCACGAAGACGATTTGGCGTCGTTCGTGCACATCGGTCCAGACGCCGCGCACACCAAGTCGCGTGGTTTGCGGTTTGGGTGTGATGGGTGCCACCTTGACGCCGAGCATGGTGTTGAGCAAGGTGGACTTGCCCACGTTGGGTTTTCCAAGGATCGCCACGAAGCCGGAGCGGGTTGGCGTCTCAGCGTCTTGGGCGTCCTGGTTGAGCATGGGTTCGTCCTGCATGACGGTCCTTTCGTTGGCGTTGGGCATGAAGAAGGGCCCCATTTTCGGGGCCCTGGGTGCGTGTGGTTGCGGGGACAGGATTTGAACCTGTGACCTTCGGGTTATGAGCCCGACGAGCTACCAGACTGCTCCACCCCGCGGCGGTGCAAAGGGGAGTCTACGTCATGTCGCCTTGACACGTCAAGGCAATGTTCAGGTTCAGGGCTTGTGAATCACGCGCACCAACGTCATCAGGCCGCTTGCTGAGAGAGCGTGTCTATGCAGTCAATAGTGACGCTGGGACGACACCAATGCCGTCGCGCCGGCGGTACGCCGTTTGGCCTGTTGTGACCACAATCGCGTCAAGCAAATCATCTTTCATTACCGACTTCAGCCAAAGAAGGTGCGCGACGTCTTGATCCTTGACGCTGCGTCCTAATTTCACCTCAAACGCGACCACTTGACCGTTATCAGCTTCAACGATGGCGTCAATTTCGCGGTCGCCTTTGTGGGTTCGAAAATGGAATGTGGATGCGTCGTTGGCTTGGGCGTAAACCCGAAGGCTTTGGACGACCAACGATTCGAACAGACGAGATGCGAGGGTTTCGACATCGCCGGCGTTGTTCTTTTGTCGGTTCGGGTGGGTGATGCCTTCCTGAGTGAGCTTGAGCAGCCTGACAGCCAATGCCGGATCGGCCAGGTGGTGTTTCGGCTTTTTTGACAGGCGGTTGAGTCGATTACCGGTTGGCGCCCAGGCTGGCAAAGGATCCAAAAGCCAAAGCTGCTCAAGGATGTCGCGATACGCCTCGGTTGTGGACCGCGCTGGTTTGGTGTCATCACCTGAAGTGGCGGCATCAAGAATGCGGTTGTAAGAAGCATTGGTTGCGATTGCTGCTGCGTAAGCACGCAACCAAGCTTCTAACCGGCGAGGTTGCTTGACGAGCATCCCTTGATCCGGAACGTCGTGCTGCACGATGCGTTCCAAGTATCCGTCCAGCAAGGCTTTTAAGCTTCGTCCGGAGGCGAGGCGCATGGCAGGAAAACCTGACGACGTGATTTCAGTGAGGTAGCCGGTTAAGTCCACATCGGTATCACCAGTGAGAGCGGGACGGTCACCGGTTAACAGGCCTGCAAGCTTGACAGTTGGGGTTGCGATGCGCCGCTCAGCCAACGACAAGGGATGCAGGCGCATTGTGACGATTCGACCTGCTCCTGAGTGGGTCGGTTTGTCCTCGGGAGCCGCACTACCCGTCAGGATGAAGCGTCCAGGTGTTGGGTCGCGGTCTACGCTACGCCGAACCACATCCCAAATCTCGGGCATGCGTTGCCACTCATCCAACAAGATCGGAGTGGGTTCGTGGTCTAAGCGTTCAGGGTCGGCATCTAGGATTTCACGTTGCGCAGCAATATCAAGGTCGTAACGCGTCTTTGCGAGGCGGTCTGCGAGGTACGTTTTGCCGACACCGCGTGGGCCTTCCACGGCAACAGCGGGCAGACTGGCGACCAATTGTTTGAGTTCTTCTTCTGCTATGCGTCTGAACGCAGTAACCATCGTATTTCCGTTCCATTGGCCGGGTTTAAGTTTGCGGCACCTAAGCGGACTTGGTGCGCGTCCCAGATGCTTTACGCTACCATTTCGCAGTCTTAAACACTACCGTTTCGCAGCTTCAAACACTACCGTTTTGCAACTTCAAACACTACCGTTTCGCATCCCGATGAAAGCCGGTTTTTCAATGCTTAGTCGTGAGATGCCACGCCGTAAACATCGCCCCGAAGGCGACGCTCACCATCGGGGCAATGAAACTTAGGTTGATTGAAGAGGGGGTCACTCTCAGCGAACCGTGCTCACATCCTCATCAGGGCCGGTGGCTGCCTGCGTGCTGACGCGCAGCATCAACAAGACCGCAGGCAGCATCGCGGCGTACGCCAGCATCGTGCCGACCGGCAGGCCAAGACCCTGTTGCAACGCCCCCACACCGAGGTAAGCCACGCCGGCAATCCCCCACGTCACCCCAAGCTGCATACCTGTGGCCGTCCCGACCCGACCGGGCGCCTCATCCTGCGCTTGTGCAACGAGAAGCGGGATGACGGAACCGCCCGTGGCTCCTGCCAAGGCCACGACCACCAAGAACCACGGCGCCGCCGGATTCAAGAACGCTGTGAGAACCAGCAGAGGGAAGGAGGCAAGCAGGCTTGTCGATACCAGCAGCCGGCGACCGAGCACGCCGTCGAGCATGCCAAGGCCGATTGCGCCGACCGCTGCACCCACCTGGTAGCTGGCCAGGGTCGTCCCGATCACGGCAGATGTCCCGCTGTAACCCCACACGCCGGTCAGCAGCAGCGGCATTGATGACAAGAACGCCAGGTCAGCAACTGCCTGGAACGATCCGACCGCGAGCAACGTTCCTTGCCGGCCCCTAAGGTTCGTGAGATCCCACGGGCGCCGTAAGGTGGCTGGGCGGATCCGCTGCTGAGGTGGGACGGCCAGCAGCAGCATCAGCGCCGCCACCACCCCTCCCCACGCCAGCCACTGCACCCCACCCGGACCGACATCGTTCAAAATCGCCAACGCTGCGATCGGGAAGAGCGCCACACCGATGGTGCCGCCCGCCCCGAACACACCCAGCGCCGCGCCGCCCTTGTGCACGGCATGACGCGCGAGCGACGCAGCGGAAGGGTGAAACAAGGCGGAGCCAAACCCGCCCAACAGCAGGATTGGAATGAGCATCCAAGCCGCCGGAATGGACGGCACGAAACTCATCATCACGGCCACCATCAAAACGCCAAGCGCCGCACTACGCCGCCGTCCCCAACGGTCCACCAAGCCTCCGCTCACGCCCTGGGCGAAGTTCGAACTCAACGCCACCAGCGTCACCAGGCCCGCCAGTACGGCTTCCCCCAAACCAAAGCGCGCCTGCAACGTCGGCAGGAACACCGACAAGCTGTACGCAAAACCGTCGTTGACGACATGCGCAAACGCCATCAAACCCACCAGGCGGCCGCCACCCAGCAGGAGCGACGTACGGCCCCGAAGCAGTGCCGCCCGCATTAGGACAAGACCCCCATCAGGCTGCGGGAGGAACGGAGGTGGAAACGGCCGCGCTGTGGCACAGCACGGCATACGGCGACGCACGGGCAGGTCGCGCGGCGGAGGCCGCGGACGCCAAAACCATGTTGCATGCGAAGGCTCGACTTTGCGTGTTGTGAGAGGGTTTTAGGTTGCGACAGGCCGCCCCGAGGACGCACCCACCGATCGTGCCAGCGCGGACACTACCGCCCCTGAAACCGCCCTGTCAATAGAACTGCAACACGGGCCATCATGGCGCGCCGCCGGGCGCTGGTAACGTCCCTCTGTGACCACCTATATGGACTCCATCGCTGCGCGTCTTGGTGACCGCGATCCGTCTGAAGTGTTGCGCGAAACCGCCTCCCAAATGCAGGCCTTCAGTGAGGACCTCACCTTCCCCTGGGACCAGCCGTACCGTGATGGCGGTTGGACGGCAAGCGACATCGCAGCCCACCTTGCCGACCAGGAGATCGGCTTTTCGTTCCGGTTGCGTCAAGCGGTCGCCTTCAAAGACCAAGACCACACGACCCAGCCTTACGACCAGGACGCCTGGGCCAAGCCTTACGCACGCCTCAGCCACACCGTGGCCGTCCAAGCGTTCGTGGGACTGCGGGCGTGGAACATTGCGCGCCTTGCAACGCTCGACCTACAAGACTGGCTGGCGAGCTACCACCATCCGGAACGTGGGGTGGAGGAGACCGTCGATGAACTGGTGCGCTTTCAAGCCGGCCACGACCTGCACCACCTGGACCAACTGCGTAGCCTGCTAAGGCCTTAAGCGCCCGCTATTGCGCCGATTCCGCGGCAAGCTGCGCCAAGCGCTCGCGTGCCGTTGTCAGCTTGGGTGTGTTGTGCGGAACGCCTTCAAGCGCCTCTGCGACGCCAGCTGCAAGGTCTGCTAGCACCGCCTCTGCCGCTGCAGCACCGTCTTTGGCTTCCACCTCAAGCTCCTCCCAAGCGACCGTGCGCTTGGTGGCTTTCTGCCTGGCTTCCACCCTGTCTAAGGCCACCTCAAAGATGCCGCCGGCAACCGCAAGCTCAGCGGTGTGCCGCTCCACGGTCAGGGTGATCAGCGGCGTAAGGCCCGACACGTCGCACAGGCCTTCAAGGACTTCACGCACCCGTGGTGGCCACGGATCCACCGCCGTTGCATCGTCAGCCACCGGCTCTTCAAGCTCAAAACGTGCATGCAAGCCGCCATCGGCAGGGTTGGATGATTTAAGGGCCGCCAGCATCTGCCCGCCACCCATGCGCAGCCGCAAGCCGAACCCGGCACGGGCGACACTCAAGCGCGGGTCGTCGTAATACCGGTCCGTGTGCGTATCCGAAGCGAAGACACCCAGCGTCCCGCCGCGTGCTGCCGCCCAGGACGAAAGCACCGCATGGGCCCGGTCCGGATCGGCCCCACCCGTGAGCAACAGCTTGAGTTCCACCTCACGGTTGCCACTCACTACCGGTTCTGATTCCCCTCAAGCAGGTCGCCGACGGCGCCCTTAAGCGTGCCGTGCTCGAAACGAAACCCGCTTTGCTGCAACCGGTCTGGCACCGCCCGCGTGCTCGGCCGAAGCAGCATGTCGGGCATGCCACCAAGCGCCATGCGTAACGCCCACATGGGGGTTGGGAACCACACCGGCCGGCGCAGCTTTTTGGCGATGGCACGGGTGATATCGATCTGGCGGGCAGGTTCCGGGGCGACCAGGTTGTACACGCCGCGGGCTTCTTGATCGCTGGTGAGGTGGATGATCGCCCGGGTCACGTCGTCGATGTGCACCCACGGCCACCACTGCGTGCCCGGCCCGATCGGACCGCCACCAAACAGCCTGACGGGCAGCACCAGCTTGCGCCACGCTTCTGCATCCTGCGCGAACACAATGCCAATACGCCCGGTAATCAGGCGGCTGAACTCGGCGGCTGGTTCGGCAGCGGCCTCCCACGCGCGACCCACCTCGCTTAAGAAAAAGTCCGAGTCGGTGGACGCATCCTCACTGAGCGTGCGGTCACCACGGTCGCCGTACAGCCCGGTGGCGGACGTTTGAAACCACACCTCAGGGGGGTGTTCTGCCAGACTGGCCGCCTTCACCAGCGCGCCGGTCGCATCCAAACGGCTTTGCATAATGCGTTCACGGTGAGCAGCATCAAACCGCCCGTCCGCAATCGAGGCGCCAGCCAGGTTGACGAGCACATCCGTGCCGTTCAGGGTGTCCGCCAGCGCGCGCAAGGCGTCTTGGTCGCCTTCGCATGCGACTGCAGGATTCCAGGTGGCCACCGCAGCGTGCGGCAGGTTGCCCGCCGACCGTGACAGGACGGTGATGTCAGCCTGGTCGTGCCAACGCTCGATCAACGCCTGGCCGATCAGGCCGCTACCACCGGCGATCACCACGCGGGGTTTGGTTTCGCTCATGACACCTCCAACAGGACGGGCCGTTCGGCCGCTTGGTCGTCGAGCACGAACGCCCCTGCCAGCATGCGTTGGGCGTCCTCAAGCCCGCGCCCGCCGCGGTGCCGCACAGTCGCCAGCGGTTCACCCTGTCCGGTGCGGCCACCGACCTTGACGTGCAGGTCCACCCCAACGCCGTGGTCGACCGCGTCGTCTTTACGGGACCGCCCGCCACCCAGTCGCCGGACGGCTTCACCGACAGCGAGCGCGTCGATGTTGGCGACCACGCCGTCGCGGGGCGCGGTCAGCGTCCACGTGTCTGGACTGAGCGCCAGCGACGTTTCGTCCGTCAACCGGCCGCCCTGAGCGGCCACCCAACGCTCAAAACGGGCGTACGCCCGACCGTCATCCAAAGCCGCCCGAATGTCACGCTCGCTGGCGGGCAGCCCGGACTGCGTGAGGACCTCACGAGCCAGCCGGACGACCACCTCACGGACGTCGGGTGGGCCGAACCCTTGCAGCACTTGGATCGCTTCGAGTACCTCGCTTGCGTTGCCGACCGCCAGGCCCAGGGGTTGGTCCATATCGGTCAGAACCACCGCAACGTTGCGTCCTTCGCGTTCGCCGATCGCTTGCATCATGCGCCCCAGCTGCACCGCTTCAGGCACGGTCTTCATGAACGCGCCCTGGCCGACCTTGACGTCAAGCACCAGCGACTTAGCGCCGCCCGCCAGTTTCTTGCTCATGATGCTCGAGGCGATCAGCGGTAGGGACTTCACCGTCGCGGTGGCGTCCCGCAGGGCGTACAGCTTTCCGTCGGCGGGGGCCAGGCGTTTGCTGGCGCCAGCGACGACAACACCCACGTCGGCAGCCTGCTTTAAGAACGCCGCTTCGTCGAGCGTGACGTTGAACCCCGCGATGCTTTCGAGCTTGTCGATCGTGCCGCCGGTATGCCCCAAACCCCGACCGGACATTTTGGCGACCGTACCGCCAAGTTCCGCCAGCAACGGGGCGAGAATCAAGGTGGTCTTGTCGCCCACCCCACCGGTGGAGTGCTTATCGACGGTGTGCGGCAGGTCGCTTAAGTCCAACCGGTCGCCACTGTCGGTCATGGCTGACGCCAGCGTGGCGGTTTCGGCGTCGCTTAAGCCTTGAAACACCACGGCCATCAACCAGGCGGCGGTCTGGTAGTCGGGAATATCGCCACTGACGATGCCGTCCACAAACGCCCGCAAGTCCGCGTCTTCGTGAGATCGTCCGTCCCGCTTGGTCTGAATGAACGACGGCATGTGCATGCCGTCACTGTAGCGCAGCGGTCTAGGGGTCCTGTGTCAGTCGTCGCCCGCCAGGGCTGCTGCGGCTTCGGCCGCCTCGTCCCAGTCCAGCGTTTCGTTCATGCGTTCGAGCGTCCGTTCGTGCCCCTTACCGCACAGGACAATCACGTCACCCTCGCGGGCTTCGCGCACCGCGGCGCGGATCGCTTCGCGCCGGTCGGGGATGGCCACGTACGACACGCCCTCAACCCCGCCTGCGTCACGCGCACCGGCTGTGAGTTCTTCTAAGATCGCGTCGGTGGGTTCGTGGCGGCTGTCCTCTTCGGTGAAGTACGTCATGTCCGCCAGGCGGGCGGCGGTCTCACCAAGCGGCCGGCGTTTGCTCGGGTCGCGTGCACCCGCAGCGCCGACCACGACCCGCAGTTCTCCGCGGCGTTCCGGTAGGGCCTGCAGCATCGTCTCAAGCGCGGTGGGGGTGTGGGCAAAATCGACGATCACGGCGAACGGTTCGGTTTGCACGACCTGCATGCGGCCGGGCACACCAGGAAACTCAGCCATCCGGGCGGCAAGTGTTGCTGCCGGCAGGTTCGTTTCGACCACGGCGGCCGCGAGGGCCCCAACGGCGTTCCAGGCGTTGTAGCGGCCGACCATCGGCACGTCCATCGGTACGGTCTGACCGTCGGGCGTACCGACGGTGACGTGCATGCCGCCGGCGTGTTCTGAAACATCCAGGATCCGCCAGTCGGCCAGTGGGTGTTCGCCGTACAGCACGTCACGCTGGGCGGCCCCAGCGAAGGTCTCCAGCCAGGCCGCGTCGGCGTTTAAGACGGCCGTTTCGCTGCGTTCAAACAGGGTGCGTTTGGCGGCGGCGTACGCCTCCATGCTGCCGTGGAAATCCAAGTGTTCGGGCGTGAGGTTGGTCCAGACGGACGTTTTAAAGGCGATCTCGTCCAGCCGTCTGAGCGTCAGCCCGTGTGAGCTTGATTCCATCACCACACGCTCCGCTCCGGCGTCACGGGCGCCCGCGAGGAACGCTTGCACGTCCGTTGCTTCGGGCGTGGTGAACCCACCGAATGCGGTGGCGGGGTGCACCCCGATGCGGCTTAAGGCGGTGCTGCCAAGCGCCGTTGTGCTGTGTCCTTGCAGCAGCCACCACAGCAGCGACGCGGTACTGGTCTTGCCGTCCGTACCCGTGACGCCTAGCACCCGGACGGCATCTGCGGGCTGCCGGTAGAAGGCGCTGGCCCAGACAGCCACCGCCGCACGGTCGTCTGGCGTGTGCAAGTACGGCACGCCGTACCGCCCGCCGCTGGGGTCATCGTGCCCACGGCCGACGGCGAGCACCGCGCCTGCCTCCGCAACCGAAGGCAGCCAGTCGTGCGCATCGAACTTCGCGCCGACGCGGGCGATGAACACGCTGCCGGGCTGCACCTCGCGGTGGTCTTGCACCACACCGGTCACCGTGGCGTCCGGCAGGTCACGGGCACGGTCTGCGTGCCCGTCCACGGCCGTGACGAGGTCGCGCAGGTTCACGTGAGCCTCACGGACGAACCATCGGCGCGACCAACCCGTGCGGTTCAAGCAGGTCGAAGGTTCGCGCCCGGTCGTCTTCTGAATGCACGAAATCAAGGTCGTCGGCGGGCAAGATCACCACACGCGACAGGCTGTAGTCCGCAAAGAACGCGTCGTATAGGTCACCCAAACGTTCCAGGTAACCGGCGTCGATGTCCGCCTCGTAACTTCGGCCGCGTTCCTGAATACGCTGCATCAGGGTGGGCACGCGGGCGCGCAGGTAGATCATCAGGTCCGGTGGCCGCAAGGTGGCCGCGATCGCCTCATACATCCGCTGGTAACTGTCGAAGTCACGATCGTTCATGGTGCCTTCGTTATGCAAATTGCGGGCAAAAATGGCGGCGTCCTCGTAGATCGTGCGGTCTTGGATGATGCGGTCGCCCGGGTTGACCTGCCGCAGGTGCTGACGCAAACGTTCCGCCAGGAAGAACATTTGCGAATGAAAACTGTACGTCTTCATGTCGCGGTAGAAGTCGGCCAAGTACGGGTTCTCATCGACCGTCTCGTAGATCGGCTTCAGGTCGTAACGCTCCGCCAGCAAACCCGTCAGGGTGGACTTACCGACACCGATATTGCCCGCGATGGCGACGTACACGTCAGGCGACCTTCGCCAGCTTGAGGACGTCAGCCAAGACCGCGTCGCGGTCACGGCGTGACGCGACAAAGTCCACGCTGCTTGCCTCGATCACGTGCAGTGGACCGGAATGGCTCTCAAAGTACGCGTCGTACGACGTGCAAAGCCGCTCGAGGTACGCCGGGTCGATGCTGCGTTCAAACGGCCGGTCGCGCATCGCAATGCGTTTGAGCAGCAGGTCGATGTCCGCGCGCAGGTAGACGGTCAGATCGGGCGGCGTCAGCTTCGGCCGCAACTGCAAGTACAGATCTTCGTACAGCGCCCATTCGTCACCCTTGAGATTTAAGGACGCAAAAATCCAGTCCTTGTCGAACATGTAGTCGCTGACCACGTGCCGCTCGAACAGGAACCCCTGGTTGAGTTCTTGGGCTTGCTTGAAGCGGGACACCAAAAAGAACGCCTGCACGCTGAAGCTGTGGCGTTCGGGATCGTCGTAAAAGCGTGCCAGGAACGGGTTGTCCTCGACCACCTCAAGCACGGTCTTGGCGTCAAGCGACTCGGCGAGCGCGTGCGTCAGGCTGGTTTTACCGACCCCGATGGGGCCTTCGACGACGATGCGGGCCATGCCACCTCCAAGGAAGCGCCAGTGTACCTCAGTGCCTCAAACTGCCAGCGCAGGCCCGCGCGTGCTATATTCCCGCCAAGTCATGGACGACGAACAACCTCCCAGTCGTGGTCGCCACGTAGCCTCCAAAATCACCCCGCTGCTTGTCGCCACGGTGTTCCTGGTGCCCTTCGTGGCCTGGGCGCAGTCCGCCGGCGCCCCCGCTGAAGGCGTGTCCGCCACCCAAATTGCGGTGTTGGTCATGCTGCTGCTGCTCTCAGGGTTGCTGTCCGGTTCCGAAACCGCCCTCACCGCCTTAGGCGAATGGAAAATCCGGCAGATTCGCGAGGAAGGGGGCGACCCAAGCGGCGTCTACGCCCTCCTTGAGAAGCAACCCACCCGCTTCATTACGACGCTGCTGATCGGCAACAACCTCGTCAACATTGCCGCAACGGCCCTGGTCACCCAAATCAGTATTCAGCTCTCACGCCAATTCGGTTTTGGTGAGTCACTCGCGGTGGGTTACGCGACTGGGGTGATGACGCTGCTGATTTTGATTTTCGGTGAGATCACACCCAAGTCGATCGCGGTGCATAACGCCGTTGGGTTCTCACGGCTGGTCATCCGGCCGGTGTACGCCCTCTCGGTCGTCCTCTACCCGCTCGGCCAGGCGTTTACCTTCCTGAGCGGTTTGCTATTACGGGCGTTCAACCTCGAGCCCGTCTCGTCACCGCTCATCACCGAAAACGAACTGCGGTTGATGCTCAGAAGTGCTGAAGAGTCCGGCGTCATCGCCGAGCAGGAAGAGAAGATGATCAAGGGCATCATCGACCTGGAAGAGACGATCGTGCGTGAGGTCATGACCCCGCGCGTGGACGTCGTTGGCGTGGACGCCGATGCCACCTTGCATGAGATGCTCGGCATTGTGACCGAAAGTGGGTTCTCCCGCCTGCCGGTTTACGGCGAGTCGATCGATGACGTCCAAGGCACCGTGCACGCGCGCGATCTGCTGCCGTACTTGGGGCAGCCGCAACTGCTTGAGTCCACCCGCGTTCAGGACATCGTGAAGGCCGCCCAGTACGTGCCTGAAACCCTGTCGGTCTTGAACCTGATGCGTGACATGCGGCAAGAAAAGATGCACATTGCCGTGGTGGTCGACGAGTTCGGTGGCACCAGCGGCGTGATTACCCTCGAGGACATCATTGAGGAGATCACCGGTGAGATTTACGACGAGTCGGACGACGATGACGAAGAAGAAATCGTCGAGCTCGGCAACGGCGTGTTCCTCATCAAAGGGTCGGTGCATCTTGAGGATGTGGCCGAACGGTTCGGTGTGGTCTTTGAAGAGGAAGGCGAGTACGACACCCTTGCCGGCTTCCTGATCGCCCGTCACGGGTCCATCCCGCAGGTGCATGAGGAGTTGCATTACGAAGGCTTCCGGTTTGTGGTGACCGAAGGGGACGCCCGCCGGGTGAGTTACGTGCAAGCCGAACGGTTGCCGGAAGGCGCGGCGTTTCAAACGCCAACCCCGAGCGGTCAGGACGACCCGTCAGACAGCCCCTCGTAACGCCGCTCTAAGCGAGCATCCACACCCGTCAAGATTTCGTACGCGATCGTGCCGACCGCGCGGGCGACATCGTCAGCCCCGACGCCAGGGTGCGGCCCGAACGCGATCACCCGGTCGCCGACCTGAACGTCCGCGTCGCCCACGTCCAGCATCGTTTGGTCCATACAGACCGTGCCCACCACGCGCGCCAGGCGGCCCGCTACGTGCATGTCAGCGACGTTGCTGGCGGCGCGCAAGTACCCGTCGCCGTAACCCAGCCGCACGGTCGCGACGCGCGTGGCGTTGGGGGCGCGCCAGCGGTGGCCGTACGACACGGGCGTGCCTGCCGGCACGTCCTTCACGAACACCACCGGCGCCTCAACCGTCATGGCGGGCGTCAGGTCGCGTGCAACATCCCGCAGGGCGTCGCTGGGGGCGTAACCGTACGCCGCAATGCCGGGACGGACCAGATCAAAATGTGCGTCCGGCCGGGTGAGCACCGCGGCACTGTTCGCCGCATGCCGCAGTGGGGGCGTGAGACCTTCAGCCTCAAGGCCCGTTAGGACGTCTGCAAAACGCGCGAGTTGCTCGTCCGTGGCGGGTGAGTCCGGCTCATCGGCGCAGGCAAGATGCGTCCAAACGCCCGTGGGCGCCAGGCGCGTCAGCCCGTCGGCCATGTGCATTAACCTCACGGCCGCGCCCGGGGGTTCACCCAGCCGGCCCATACCGGTATCGACCTTCAAGTGGACACGGACGCCGCTGATGCCAAGCCGTTCCGCTTCCGTCTGCACGGCGGTGAGGTCCGCCTCGCTCGTGACGGTCAGGTCCACCTCACGCTCGATCAGGCGGGCAAGGTCCTCACCGCGTTGCGGGCCGAACATCAGGATGCGCGCGCCGATACCTGCATCACGCAGGGTGAGGGCCTCGTCCGGCGTCGCCACGCCAAGCCAGCCGACCCCGCCCGCGGTGAGTGCACGCGCGACAGGCACAAGGCCGTGGCCGTACGCGTTGGCTTTGACCGCCACCAACGTTTCTGCAGGCCGTTCAAGCCGTGACTGCAGCGCGGCCACGTTGTGCTGCAGGGCCGCCAAGTTGACGGTGGCGGTCGCCCTCATCGGGCGTGCTCCGTACGCCGCTCAAGCCACCGCAGCACGCTCGATGCGCTTAACGTGAGCGCCACGTACACGACCGCTGCGGTGTTGTAGGCCGGAAACAGGTTCAGTGTCGCCGCACCCAACTCGCGGGCTTTCTGGGTGACGTCGCCCACGCCGATGACGGACAGCAGCGCGGTGTCTTTAAGCATCGCAATGAACTCGTTGCCAAGCGGTGGGAGGACGATCCGGACCGCTTGGGGCAGCACCACAAAGCGGGCGGTCTGCCAGCCCGACAGCCCTAGGCTGCGGCTGGCTTCCACCTGCCCGCGTGGGATGGCTTCGATGCCAGCCCTAAAGATCTCAGCCATGTAAGCCGCATACCCGATCGCGATCGCCAGCACCCCGCGCAGGAGGTCGTTGCGAATCACAATCCGGCCGCCCGATAACTCCCGAATGGCGCCCGGGAGGACGAAACCGATGAACAGGACAACCACCAACATGGGAATGCCGCGAATGAGGTCGACGTACAACTCCGCAAAAATGGCGCCGGGATGCTCCCGGCTTTGCCAACCGGCGAACGCCAGTAGGGCGAGTAGCGCCCCGCCGGCAAGCAGGAACGTTGCGGGGTTGCGGGCCGAGTCGGGCAGGAAGGTGACCTCCCATAAGACCGGCAGGTCGCTGGGCATCTCAGCGGCCGGGAGCAGCAGGGCGGTCACGCGTTCCTCTTGCAGGTAGTCGCGGGCTGCTGCGGCATCGAGGGCGCTTAAGAAGCGGCGTTCTTGGGCGGTTTCGGCGTACGTGCCGTCTTGCACTTGGTTGCGGATTCGCTCAGGGGTGCCGCGAACGATCGCGACGCGGCCGTCGGCTTCACCGGCCAACACCAGCGTCTGCTGCGGTCCGAACAGGAAGGCGGCGCCCGCCGCGGCCAGCAGGACGGCGGTGATGAGCATGACAGGCACCGTCCGGCGTTTGAGCTGAAGCAGCATCATGCCAGCCAGAATCAGTCCGAGCGTGGCGGCCAGCAGGTAACCGAGCAGCGCCACCGACAGGGTGAACTGCAACCCAGGCAGCAAGAAGAACAGCGCCTGTTCGTAGTCAGGGTTTTGCAGGTAGAGCAACACCAGCAGCGGTAGCAGCGCGAGCAGCACAAGGTAGCTCGGCTTGATGCGGCCGAACGGACCGCGGGGCTTGGCTCGGTGGGGGTTAGGGCGGCTCACGGTAGGGGCTCCTTGGTTGGCCAACAGGACGGGGGTTGGGCGCAGCCCAACCCCCGAACGGTAACCCTACAGGGTTCGTTTAGTGGCGGTTTAGAACCACTTGTTGATCAGTTCATCCAAGGTGCCATCGGCGTCGATGGCAGCCAGACCTTCGTTGAACGCGTCGACGGTCGGGTCGCCTTCGGGGAAGACGAGGCCTAAGGGGTCGCTGGTCAGGCGGCGGATTTCGACGACGAGGTCGCCAGCGTACTGCTGCGCGAAGGCGTCGGCGGTGGCGTCATCGATGATCACGCCTTCCACGTCGCCGTTGAGCAGCGCCAGGATGGCGGCGTTGAAGGTGTCGTAAAGGCGCAAGCGGTCGCTGCCCACCAGGTCTTCACCAAGCTGCGCGTTGGTGGTGCCGAGCTGCGCGCCCAGCGTGAGGCTGCTGCTGTCGCCCGTGAAGTCTTCCAGGGTCAGGTCGGCGTCTTCCACGCGCGTGGTGATGGACTGGCCGACCACCAGGTAAGGATCGGTGAAGTCGACGATTTCGTCGCGCTCGTCGGTAATGCTGACGCCGGAGGCAACCATGTCGAATTCGCCGTTGGCGAGGGCGGGGAAGATGCCGTCCCAGGCGGTGGTCACGAATTCCGCTTCGCAGTTGATGCGTTCGCAGATGGCGTTCACCACGTCGACGTCAAAGCCGACGGTGTTGCCGTTTTCGTCGATCGATTCGAAGGGCGGGTAGGTGGTGTCGCTACCGACGCTGAGCACGCGGCCGCCGAGGTCGGCTTGCGCCAGGGCGTGACCGAGGGTCAATGCGGCGAGAATCGTGAGCCACTTTTTCATGCTGCACCTCTTTTGGGGAAGTCTGCGCGGTGCGCAGCGTGCACGAATATACACGCGACCGGCAAAAGATACTACCCCTGGGCTTTCGATTCAAAAGCAGAGCTGCGATCGAGTCGCCGTCAAGCCTTTAGGTCAAAGGCGACTCGGCGTGGTCTTGGGTGCGTTTAATGCGCCGCCAGTCCCACACCACCAACACCAGCGACAGCAGCATGATCCCCTGCACGACGTGCATCATGTCCTGAAGACCCGCGGCTTGCGCGGCGGCCGGCAGCAGCGCCGCCTCCACGTCCCCTGGCGCACCCGCGCGGTCCAACACACGCGCCGCCCACACGCTGCCTAACACCGCGGTACCGGTCGCCTGCCCCAACGTTCGGCTGATCCCTAGCAACCCGCCAGCCACGCCGGAACGCTCCGGGGGCACGGCACCCATGATGGCGCTGTTGTTTGGCGTTTGGAACAAGCCAAGCCCAATGCCGATCGGAAAAAACCGCACGAGAAACCCAAGCGCAGTCGATTCCGGCCCCAGCGTGCTCACCAGGCTGAAACCGATAAACGCAAAACCGATCCCGAACACCGTCACGATCCGTTCGCCGTAACGGTCCGCCCAGCGGCCCGCCAGCGGCGCGAGAAACACCAGCAGGACCGGTGTGGTCGACAGCAGCAACCCCACGCCCCGCGGCGTCAGGCCAACCACATTCTCCAGGTAGAACGGCATCACGAAGATCGTCCCGGCAATCGAAATAAACGCCCCCAAGCCCGCCACGAGACTCACGCTCAACTGCGGGTTACGAAACAGCTTCAGGTCCACCACCGGCGCTTCGGCATGCCGTTCAATCCAGACGAACAGCGGTAGCGACACCGCAAACACAGCAAACCCAGCCAGAATCCACGGGTCACCAAAGCCACGCGACTGGCCCGCCGTCATGGCAAGCGACAGGCTCGTGATCGCACCCGTGAGCACAATCGAGCCCGGCACATCGAACGGTTGTTTCGGACCGCGCGGGTAACGCGGCACGAACGCCAAAGCAAGCGCGAGGCCGACCAGGCCGATCGGAACGCCAAGCAGGAACACGAACGGCCAGCCTGCCGAGACGACCAGCCCACCCACCGTCGGTCCGATCACGATTCCGACAGACAGGATCGCGCCGTTGATACCGAGCGCCCGGCCGCGCTGACCGGGCGGGAAGACGTCCGTCACGATCGCAAGGCCCAAGCCTGTCAGGATGGCGGACCCCACGCCGGCCAGCAGGCGCGCGGCGATCAGAAACCCGATCGTGGGCGCGAGCGCCGAAGCCAACGATGCGGCGGTGTAGATCGCAAACCCACCCGCAAATATGACGCGTTTGCCGACCATGTCCGCCCAACGGCCGGTCAGCGGCAGTAGCGCCGCCGTCGATAGCAGGTACGCAATGACCACCCACTGCACGCTGGCGTACGGCACCTCAAACGCTGCCACCAAGGACGGTAGCGCCACATTCACACCCGTGGCCATCACCGCCGCAGCGAACGCCCCCAATCCGGAGGCGAGCAGGACGGCGTTACGTTGAAAAGGGGTCAGATCTTCAGCTTTAACCACGCACGATCACGGCGTTAGGAAGTGCACTCGAGAAGGGATTCACCCCTTAATGCTACCGGCAAGCAACCCCCGAATGAAGTAACGACCGAGAAGAATGTAGATCAGCAGCGTCGGAAGGGCCGCCAGGACGCTACCGGCCATCGGCAAGTTCCAGCTGACCGCCTGCCCACCCGCAAGGTTCGCGAGCGCCACCGTAATCGGTTGGCTCGCCTGCCGTGTGAGCGTGACCGCGAACAAGAACTCGTTCCAAATTTGCGTGAACTGCCAAATCACCACGACGACAAACCCGCTGATGGACAGCGGGAAGAAAATGCGGGCGTAAATCCCGAAGAATCCCGCCCCGTCGATCTTGGCGGAATCCACCATGGCATCGGGAATCTCCGCGTAGAAATTCCGGAAGATGAGCGTCGTGATCGGTAGGCCGTACACCACGTGCGCCAAAATCAAGCCCGACAGGTCGCCGTACAGGCCCACATCGCGCAAGAACTGAAACAGCGGAATCAAGATCGCCTGGTACGGAATGAACATCCCAAAAAGCATCAGCGGGAAGATGATGTTCGCTCCAGGAAAACGCCACTTGGACAGCACGTACCCGTTAAGCGACCCCATGATGGCGGACAAGGCTGTCGCGGTGGTCGCAAGCACCAAACTGTTCATCAGCTTCGGTGCGAACGCCTCCCACGCAACCTGAAAGCTTGCCCAGTTCCAAACCTCCGGCAGCCGCCACGTGTTCGCCAGCGTGATCGCTGCCGGCTCTTTCAACGCCGTGACCAACACCAGGTAGACGGGCAGCAAGAAAAACAGCGTCGCGAGCAGCAGGAGGGCGTACGTGCCCCAGCCCGCCTGACGTCCTTGCGCGCCTCCGAGCGGCCCGCGACTCACCGCCGCACCTCACCACGTAAGCTCGAGCGCAGGTACGGCACGATGACCATCGCGACCAGCAGCAGCAAGACGACCGCGATGGCGGCCCCTTCGGCAAACTGGTTCGCCCGGAAGCTACGCAAGTACATCAGAAGCGCAGGCACGTCCGTCGTCGCATTATCCGCGCCTGCCATCACCCAAATCAGGTCAAAAATCTTGAGGCTAATGTGCCCGAGGATGATCATGGCCGACAGCGTGATGGGACCCAGCAGCGGGAACACCACATGCCGGTACACCTGAAACTCAGACGCCCCATCGGTCCGTGCGGCCTCACGCAACTCCTCTGGAACCCCGCGCAGGCCCGCCAGGTACAGCGCCATCGTGTAACCGGACATTTGCCAAATGGCCGCCAAGAGGATGCCGATGAAGGCCAAGTTAAACCCGTGCGGTTCCGGGTAGGGCAGCAGCTGAATGCCGGGGGTACCAAGCAGCGCGTAGCCTAAGCCGATCGCGCCCAGGGCACCCAGCGTGCCGCTGCGGACCGGCTTGCGGCCGTCCTGCAGCCGCCAGGCTTGCCAGGCGCCCCACAGCAAGCCTGCCGCGAGCGCGCCAATCAAGAACGCAGGCACGGTATTCCAGTCAAACTGCCACACCTGTTCTCGGGTGGTGATCCAACGAAAATTGAGTCGCGGCAGGCCTACGAGTTCCGGCAGGATGTTCACCCCACCCTGCGGCTGCAGCATCCACCGCCAGACGGTGCCTGTGACGATGAACGCCAAGGCGAACGGAAATAGAAAGATCGTCCTGAAGACCGACTCAAACCGCACCTTGCGGTCAAGCAGCATCGCGAGGGCAAGGCCTAACGCCAACGTCCCTAAAATAAAAAAGAGCGTGAAAAAGAATGTGTTCACCAAGTCCTGCCGGAAGCGCACGTCAATGACGCTGGTGAACAACTTCCGGTAGTTGCCAAGACCCACAAACTCAAGCTGAGGGTTTAGCGCAAGCGCCTGCGTGGCGTCTGCCCCCCAGTTCGTCATGGAGACCCACACCGTCCGCCCAATGAAGCCGTAGACGAACACCGCCAGCAGCACCACGGACGGCAGCAGCATTAAAAAGGCGGTAATGCGGTCGTTTTGTCTCAACGGGTCCCTCCAAACACGCCACGGATGGGCACCCGCGAGGGTGCCCATCCGGACGGTGCGTCAAACGTTACTGGCCGAGGCCAACCTGCGTGGCGATCGCCTGCGCGGCGTTCGCAGCAGACTCAGCCGAACCGGTGCTCAAGAAGATCTCGATCACCGTAGCGAACTCGCTCATGAAGGTTTCTTTCGCCACGGTGCCGTGCACCAGGCTGCCGACCTTCACGTCCGAACTCCAGTCCTCAGCGGCCGACTGCAGGTACGCGTTGTACTGCGACAGGTCACTGTCGAGGCGTGGGCTGATGGAACCCTTGACCGGGTTGAACGCATCTTGACCGGCTTTGGAGCCCGCCACGCGCAGCCACTCAATCGTCGCGTCACGGTTCGGGGCGCCCACCGGCAGGCCGAACGAATCGGAAAGCCACATGAAGTGACCATCGGTACCCGGGCTGGCCGCCCAACCGAACCCTTCGCCAGGCTCAAGCTCGAGTGTGGTCGTCATGTAACCGGCCGCCCAGTCACCCATGATGTTGAACGCCGCATCGCCACCCACCACACGGTCGGTTGCTTGCTGCCAGCTCAGGCCAGCGAAGTCGTCGTTGGTGCACTCCATGACGTCGGCGAACGTCGCAAAGGCGTCCACCACCGCAGGGTCGTTAAACGCGAGCGAGCCGTCCCACAGGGCGCCGTACTGCTCGGGGCCGAGTTCGGCCAAGGCGACGGACTCCCACAGGTGCTGCACGGTCCAGTTTTGACCGATCGCAAGCGGCGTCACGCCTTGCCCTTGAAGGGTTGGGCAGGTTTCACCAAGGAACTCGTCCCAGTCGGCGGGCACGCTCACGCCCCACTCATCGAGGTTGCCAGGGACGTACCAGAGCACGTTGGAACGGTGGATGTTGACCGGCACGGACCAGATGCCATCCTCCGTGCTGATCTGCTCGATCATCCGCTCGGGGAAGACGTCCATCCAGCCTTGCTCCTCAAACAGGTCCGTAAGGTCCTCCATGCGGTCGGCGGTCACCCACGTCCCGATGAGTTCCTCGCCGGCGTGCACCTGGAAGCTTGACGGTGGGTCGCCACCCAGCATGCGGGTCTTCAACACCGCGCGGGCGTTCACGCCGGATCCGCCGGTCACCGTGGCGTTGATGATCTCAATGTCGGGATTTTCGGCTTCGAAGACGTCGATCAAAGCCTCCAAAGCGGGGGCTTCGTCGCCCGCCCACCAGGAGAAGATCTCCACCTCCGATTGGGCGGTAGCCAGCGTCATGCCGGCAGCCGTGAGGATCGCTGCGAGAGGTTTAAGCATGCGGTTCTCCTTTCTGAAAGCGCCTTGTTCGCGCGCTTGGTTCGCCCCAGAATAAAGAGGATTTAAACCGTATCAACCGTAAGTACGGCCGCGGTCTAATGCTTCTAAGAGCGAACTTGAGCGATACCCTACACGACCACCTCACGACCTGTCGGTGATGCACGTTGTACCGGCGGCCGGTACCATCCCTGTGTGGCCACGGTCGAAGAACTCAGGGCGCGCCTGCGCCGACCGCTCGAACGGGAGCTGGCGCGAGGCTGCCAAGACGACGTCGTCGGCGGCGGTCTTGAAAGCCTTCTGGCCACCGTCGGCACACCGTTTAAGGACGTCCAAGCCTTACTGGACGGCTACGCGGGATGGGACCGCGAACAACGCAGGCAAGCGATCCTCGCGAGCCTCGATCTGCTCATGCCCGAGGAAGAACCCGAAGACAATGCAGATGGTCAACCCACCCCGCAGGCCGCGAGCGACACGCCCGCCGGTAAGGCGTCCCCTGAGCCCCCTCTGACGGCCGAAGCCGCCTTAGACGCCGAGCTCGGTAGCGTCCCCATCGGCCTTGCTAAGCAAGCGCCGCAACGTCTCGGCAAGCTCGGACTGCAAACCTTCCGTGATGTGTTGTACGCCCTGCCGCGGCGCTACGAAGACCGTCGCGCCCTGCCCAGCTTCGCAGAACTCGAAGGTCGCGAGCAGGCCACCGTGTCCGGCACGCTGCTGGGACGCAAAGCCCATCAACCCCCACGCGGCCCGCACGTCCTCAGGGCGTTCATGGAAGACAAAGACGGCCGCCGCCTGACGCTCGTGTGGTTCAACCAACCGTGGCTTCAAGAGGCGCTCTACCCGGGCCGCACCGTCGTCGCCACCGGCCGAGTCAAAACCCGCGGGCGCGCCACCGAACTCAGCGTGCAGCACCACGAGATCATGGAGGCCGACGGGACGCTATCCACCGACCGCATCGTCGGCCTCTACAAAACCCCGCAAGGCGTCGCCCAGGATTACCTGCGTAAGGCCGTGCATGCCGTCCTGGAAGCCTTCAGCGCCATCCCTGACCACCTGCCCAAGCGGGTGCTCGAGCAGGAGAACCTCGTCTCGCTCGATACCGCGTTGCGCCATGCGCACTTTCCACCCGATGAGGAGTCTTTGAACCGCGCCCTCGACCGGCTGCGGTTTGACGAGTTCTTGTTCCTGGAGCTGCGGGTATTGCGCACGCGCCTCAGCAGCGAAGGGGGGCGGTCCACGGAGGTACGGCCCGCCGACCTGGAGACCTTCCAAGCGCAACTGCCGTTTCGGTTTACGTCTGCTCAGACGCGCGTGACGCACGAAATCGTGCAGGACCTTGCCGCCCCGCGGCAGATGGCCCGCCTGCTTCAGGGCGACGTCGGCTCCGGTAAAACCGCCGTCGCGGCGGCTGCGGCTTACCTGGTCATCCAAACCGGACGGCAGGTCGCCCTGATGGCGCCGACAGAAATTTTGGCCCGGCAGCATTTCGCCAACCTGCGGGGTTACCTCCACCCGCTCGGGGTACGCAGCGAGATGCTGCTCGGTTCGCACACCGCTTCCGAGCGTCGCGACGCCCGCGCGCACGTCGCCAGTGGTGAAGCGCAACTGGTGGTCGGCACGCACGCCCTCATTCAGGAGGGTGTGGAGTTTCACGACCTGGGCCTTGCGGTGATTGATGAGGAGCACCGCTTCGGCGTGGAGCAACGCCGCGCGCTGCTCAAAAACCTGCCGGATGTGCTCGTCATGAGCGCCACACCCATCCCGCGTTCGCTGGCACTTACCGCCTACGGTGACCTGGACTTAAGCATCATCGATGAACTGCCTCCCGGCCGTACGCCCGTCGAGACGCGGCTGGTGGACGCCAAGAAGCGGCATGAGGTGTACCGCGATATTTGGAAGGAAATCCAAGGCGGCCGTCAGGCGTTCGTGGTGGCACCGTTGATTGAGAAAAGCGAAGCCGAATCCATGCAGGAGATCGTGTCCGCCACCGACATGGCCGATGACCTTAAACAGATCCTGCCGCCGGCGTGCCGCATCGAACTCCTGCACGGACGCATGCCTGCACACGAAAAGGACGAGGTCATGCGCCGCTTTCGCGACCATGAGGCCGACCTGCTGGTCGCCACGACGGTGGTGGAGGTCGGCGTGGACGTCCCCAACGCGAGCATTATGGTGATCGAGAACGCCGAACGGTTCGGTCTGGCGCAACTGCATCAGCTGCGCGGCCGGGTCGGCCGCGGGGCGGCGGTGAGCCGCTGCGTGCTGGTCGCAGGCGACCGGTCGCGAGAGACCGCCAAACGCCTCAAGGTGGTCGTCGACCACACCGACGGCTTCATCATCAGCGAAAAAGACCTCGAGTTGCGCGGCCCTGGGGAACTGCGCGGCACCCGCCAGTCGGGCCTGCCGGACCTCATGCTGGGCGACCTAAGCCGGGACGTGGACGTCATCGAACGCTCACGCGATCTCGCGAAACGCATGCTCGAGGCGGACCCGAACCTGTCGGCACGCTGGGCGGAACGTTTGCGCGCGGAGCTCACGCGGCGGGTGGAAGCGGTCGGCCTGCGTCAGGTCATCTGATGATCCAAGCGTAGGCCGCGAACAGTGGGCTGCGGTGCGCTGCTGCTCACGATTGGTATCGTTCGCGTCTATGAAGATTCTCGTCACGGACAAGGTGCAACTTGGCGACGCCACGTTTGAAGGCATGGACGTTCACGACCGTGCCGGCATTGAACGTGACGAACTTCTCTCAATCGTCGGCGAGTACGACGGCCTGATCACGCGCTCCCGCACGCAAGTCGATGCGGCCCTGCTGGACGCGGCGGTGAACCTCAAGGTGGTCGGGCGCGGCGGTGTGGGCGTCGACAACATCGACCTTGAGGCGGCCAGCCGCAAAGGCATCGTGGTGCTCAACGCCCCCGAAGCAAACAACGTCTCCGCGGCCGAATTGGCGCTGGCGCTCATGCTGGCGGCCGCCCGCGGGGTGGCACGCAGCGACCGTCAAGTCCGCGATGGCGTGTGGGACCGCAAGTACCTCGGCCGTGAACTCAAGCACGCCCGCCTTGGCATTATCGGCCTTGGACGCATCGGCTCCATCGTTGCCAAGCGCGCCGTTGCGATGGGCATGGACGTCATGGCGTACGACCCGTACATCAGCTCGCAGCGTGCCGACGACCTGAAGATCGGCATGGCCGACTCGCTCGACGTGCTCCTCGCCCGCAGCGACTTCCTGACCGTGCACACCCCACTGACGCAAGAAACACACGGCATGATCGGCGAGCGAGAACTCGCCCTGCTGCCGCAAGGGGCGGTCGCCGTCAACGCCGCCCGCGGCGGGATTTACAACGAGCAAGCGCTCGCACGCAAACTCGATGAAGGCCACCTGTTCGCCGTGGGCTTGGATGTGTTCGACCCAGAGCCCCCACCGGCGGACCACCCACTGCTCGGCCGTGACGATGTCGTCGTCACCGCCCACCTCGGCGCCAACACCGTCGAGGCGCAAGCCCGCGTCGGGGCGGACATCCTCAGGCGTACGGTTGACGCGCTCCGTGGGGACTTCTCGAGTGGGGTGGTGAACGCGCCGGCCCTTTCAAGCGACGTCATGCGCGATCTTGCGCCGCACCTGCAACTGGGCGAAATCTTGGGCGCCACTGCCGTTCAGCTTGCCAGCGGACGCGCCCAGCAGGTGGATATCGAGTTCGCGGGTGAGTTCCCGCGCGACCCAGACCCGGTCGCCATCGCGGTCGTCAAAGGCTTCCTGGAGCCGATCCTGACGGAACCCCCCAACTACGTCAACGCCCCCAGCATCGCGCAAGACCGCGACATTCGCGTTTCGAAAACCACGGCGTCACGCAGCCGTGGCTACACCTCGCACGTGCAGGTCACCGTCCGCACCGACCAGGGCGAAACCACGGTCGGCGGCACTGTCCTTGGTGGCACGCCACGCATCACGGACGTCGATGGGTACCGCATCGAAATCAAACCCGAAGGCGCGATGCTGGTCTGCACCAACGTCGACCGGCCTGGCGCCATCGGCGAGGTCGGCACGCTCCTCGGTCAGCACCAAGTGAACGTCAACGGCATGCAACTCAGCCGGGTGGAGGAGGGCGGCCTGGCTATGTTTGCGTTGACGCTCGACCAAGCCCCAAGCGAGACCGTCCTTGATGAACTGCGTAACAAACCGGACGTCATCCGTAGCTTGCGTCTGGTGGTGCTGTGACGCCCGGCAACCTGGCCGCCTTCCCGCGCCACCGCCTGGCCGCCCCAGGCCCGGTGGAGGTCCCACCGGCGGTCCTTGAAGCGATCGCCCGCCCGGTGCTGCATCACCGCACCGACGCGTTCGCGGCGTTGTTGCTGGCGGTTCGTCCCCGCCTCGCAGAGATTGCCGGTGTGACGGGTGATGTCGTTGTCTTACCGGGTAACGGCACGGTCGCCTTTGAAGCGTTGTTTTTAAGTGCCGTGCCCGAAGGTATGCCGGTCGTCAGCGTGCACGCCGGTAAGTTCGGGGAACGCTGGGCGGCCCTCGCACGCCGTCACGGTCACGCCGTCACCGACGTCACCGCCCCGTGGGGTGAGCGGGTGGACCCACAGCAGGTCGCTGACGCCGTCTCCGCGCACGGCGGTCCGGTGGCCGTCACCCTGGTGCATTCTGAAACCAGCACGGGCGTGCTGCACGACGTGGCGGCACAAGCGGCTGCCGTGCGTGCGGTCTCCCCAGACGCGGTCATCCTCACCGACGTGGTCACCAGCCTCGGGGTGACCGACCTGCACCCAGAAGCGTGGGGGCTCGACGGCATCGCCGCC
>CAJXNS010000022.1 GCA_913057165.1 uncultured Trueperaceae bacterium | reverse complement strand
TATTGCTGATCGCGTAGCCGGCGTACGGGGTGGCGGTCACGCCGGCGGCCGACACGGTGTAGTCACCCGACACGTCAATGTCGGTGTTGTCGAGCTCCGTGCTGTCGTAGTTGTACATGCTTTGGTCGTAGCTGAGCGACAGGTTGAGGTTTTCAACCAAGGCGGCTGCGTCGCTACCGTCATGGGCGAGGCTGGCGCCTAAGCCCGTGCTGTAGGTGTCGATGCCTTGGTTGTCATCCGTGTCGTCGTCCTTGGTGACGTCGCCGTCTTTGGTGACACGTTTGAAGTAAGCCCCGGCGGTGAAGCCCATACCCACAGCAGCAGAAACTTCGCCACCGTACGCGACGAACGGAATGTCGTCGTCGCTATCGTCCAGAACGAGCATGTTGCTGTAGCTGTCGAAGTAACCGCCGACGGTCAGGATGCTGACGGTCGCGCTGGCGTCCACGGCGAAGCCGGTGAAGCCCGCGTCAAACGGGTACTCGTCGCTATCAGTAATAGCACGGGGGTTTTGGTCGGTCAGGCTGTTTGGCGTGGTGGTGTCATCGATGTCGTGCCCGGTATCGATGGTGCCTTGGGCCGTGTAGCCGGTGTCGACACTGCGGTAGTTACCGCCCACGGTCAGGCCAGGAAGCACGTCGGACAGATCGGCCGTGGCGTCCACGAAGTAGGCGTTAAGCGTTTCGTTCGTGGTGGTGCTGGCTGGGTTCGACGTCGCGCGGGCGTACTCACCCGTCAGCGAAATCGGGCCAAGCGTGGTCGCCGTATCGAGGCCAAGAATCGTCCACTTGTCGTTGTCTTCTTCGAAGTCATCTTTGTCGACGGTGTTTTCGTCCTGACGGACGTAGGTCACACCGCCACTGACGCCTTCGATGGGCGACATGGTGCCGCGGACAGCCAACAGAACGGAAGGATCTGCGTCTGTCGTGACGTACGCAAAGTTGAGCGCAGGATCGACGAAAGCGAGTTGCTCAGGCGCACCGAGGGTGGCCGTCAGAGCATTTTGGTCACTCACACCGAGGGTGTAAGGCGTCCACATGACGTCAAGCTCTTGACCGAAAGCGAAGGTCAAAGGATCGGCGCCGATCGGATCGAATTCGGTGGAGAAGCCAGAGAGGCTAAGGACGTACGGTTGGGCAATCGCATCGCCATCCGTGTCCTCGAGCGGCGTACCCACTTCGACGAGCTCAACGTCCACGACGGCGCTGAAGCTGTTCAGGCCGTTCGGGTCGCCGGCACCATCGAAGGTGTAGTCGGCGCCGATGCTGGCCGAGGCGCTGAATTCACTGGCGCCCGTACCGTCAAAGTCATCACGATCCTGAGCAAATTCGCCCGGCTCGTCAACTTCGTCGTCGTCACCAGAAGCAACGAAGTCCGGGTCCGTGCCCGTGCTGAAGAACGATTCACCGAGGCTACGGTCAAGGCCCACACCAAAGGCGCGGTCCACATCAAAACCACCAGCAAAGCCGTCACTGTAGCGGTCGACGTCATAGCCGATGTCGATCGAGCCGGTGAGGCCGAGCGGGTTGGCTTCGAGGTCAGCCACGCGGGCTTCGAGGGCGTCGATGCCGGCGGTGGCTTCTTCGAGGGCGTCCACGCGCTGGGTCAGCGAGTAGGCGTCACGGCGAAGCAGGATGACGAATTCGCGGAGGTTGTCCACGTCGCCTTGCACGCCCGCCAGGTCGGCGAGGGCTTGGTCGGTGGCCACGCGCTGGGCCGCAACTTGGTTGCGGAGATCGCGGATGGCGCTGCTGTCGACCTCAACTTGCGCTTCCATCGACTCGAGGTGAGTGATGGTGCGGCTGATCATGAGGGCGGCTTGGTAGCGGGTGAAGGAATCGTCGCCACGGAAGGTCCCATCAGGGAATCCGATGACGATGTTGGCGTCCGCAATTTCTTCAACGGCGTCAGCGGCCCAGTGACCTTCCGGAACGTCCGGGAAAGCCATGTGACCGTCAGCAAACGCAGCGCTGAAGGCAAATGCGGCAACGAGCATAAGAAGAAGTTTCTTCATGTTGTTACCCCTTGAACTTGGTTTGGTTCTTTCTCGATGGGGCACAAACGTGTGCAAGAAGAAGGTCACTTGAGTGTCCGTGTTTCCTCGCGCGACGCATTCAAAACGGCGGTTCGTGCGTGTCCATCGGATCTTGTCGCCTGTTGCGAAGCCGGTTCAAGAGAGTTCACCTCCTTCCGGTACGACCCCGCAGGCATACGAGACCAAGCATGAGTATGGCATGTGAACCGGCCAGCGTCAACGAAAGTTTGTGAGGAAACGTACATGTGCTGGACGGGCATTTTGCCGGCGACCGAGTCCTGAAACACGAAACTGTGATTCGGTAAGGGGTTCAGGCTAGACTGAGCGCCCATGGCCCGCCTTCACGTTGAGACCGCCGACGCCCTATTGGATCAACCGATTCCTGTGCTTGACCACGGCTTCGTCCGGCTGGTCGATTATTTGGGCGGCGACGCAAGGATTGTGCAAAGCGCCCGCGTCTCGTACGGCGACGGCACCAAAACCGTCCGTGAAGACGCCGCGCTGATCGACTACCTCCTCAGGCACGCGCACACGAGTCCGTTTGAGCAGGTCGTGCTGACGTTCCACATTAAAATGCCGATCTTTGTCGCGCGGCAGTGGATGCGGCACCGCACCGCCCGCGCCAACGAAATCAGCGGACGCTACTCCGTGCTTCCCAACGAGTTTTACGTGCCTGAAGCCGATCAGCTCCGCCTCCAATCGGAACTCAACAAGCAGGGCCGCAGCGACGCGTCGGTGCCGCCCGAACGCCAGGCGGAAGTCCTGCGCATCCTGCAAGAAGGCACCACCGACCGTTACAGCGAGTACGAGTCGATGCTTGAAGATGGCCTTGCACGTGAACTGGCGCGGGTGCACCTGCCCGTGTCGCTCTACACCGAGATGTACTGGCAGATCGACTTGCATAACCTGATGCACTTCCTTAGGCTGCGGATCGACAGCCACGCCCAGCACGAGATCCGGGTGTTCGCCGAAGCGCTCGCCACGTGCGCGCAGGCCGTGGCACCGGAGGCGTATAAGGCGTTTGAGGAACACGTACTGCATGGCGCACGCTTCTCAAAGTCGGAACTGGATTTGCTCAAGCAGGCGCTGGACCGTGACGTGCTTGAGGACATCCTCGCTGGCAGCGACATGCGCAAGAGCCGCCGGCGTGAGTTTTTAAGCAAGCTCGATTTAAGCGACGCGTAAGCCGTGCGCTACGGCGTGCTGGCCGTCGGCAAACTGCAGGACCAAGCGCTGCGTAAGGCCGCCGAGGCGTACGTCACGCGTGCGCAGCGCTGGTGCAAGCTCACCACCGAGGAAGTGAAAGCGTCAGGCTCCGGCACAGATGCCGTGACGGAGGAAGGCCGCAGGCTTGCTGGGCGTCTGGACGGCCGGGTGGTCGTGCTTGACGAGCGCGGCGAGCGGCTCACCACACGCGATATGGCGCGCACCATGGAGGCATGGGAGCTTGGTGGCATCTCGAAGGTGACGTTCGTGATTGGTGGGGCCGACGGCTTAGCAGACGACGTGAAAGATGCCGCGTTCACGTCTTGGCGGCTGTCTGATTTCACGCTGCCGCACGAACTGGCGCGGGTGGTGCTGCTTGAGCAGATCTACCGGGTTGAGAGTTTACGGGCCGGCCACCCGTACCACCGCGATTAAGCCGGCTTCAGCACCTCTAAGTGCGCCAAACCCTTAAACGCGTCCATGAGGCCGCCTACGCGGGGGTCGCTGGGGCCAACCTCTTCATCGGCCGTCCAGCGCAACAACCCGCCACCGGCCACGAGGGTGCCAGCAGGGCGTCCGCTGGCGAAGAGTGCCGCGAGCGCGTCCCGCACGTCGGGGGTCAGGGCGGCAGCGGTCGCTTGGGCCTCACGGCTCAGGACGTGCACAGCGGCATCGAATCCGTCATCACCTGAGCGGACCACATCACCTCCGCTCGAGTTGCGTTGGACCTGCAGCTCGAGGGGGTGACCGGCCGCACGCGCCCGCCAGGCGGTGGGAAGCAGGGGCTCTGGGCGTTCTGCGATCAGGTGCAGGCGGTACGCGACGCGCGTCCGCACGTCGCTTGGAACCGTCTGAAGCGCCACGCGCAGTTGGGGGGTGGCTGCCGCGTCGCTTTCTGCCAGGTGCGTCACGCGGCCTGCAGCCAGGCCGAATCGTTCGTGAAAGGGGGTGTCTTCGGACTCGCCTTCAGGAGGCGTTTGCACGTTCAGGCCGTGCTCTAAGGCCAGTTCGGCCCACGGGTCAAGCGGGGGGTTTCGGCGACGCCAAGGCCAACGCATGGCGGGCAGTGTACGCCAGCCCGCCATCCGATGCTAATGATTCGTTAATGCTAGAGGTTGAAACCAAACATGCGCATTTGTTTCTTGCCGTCATCGCTCATTTTGTCGGTATCCCACGGTGGCGACCAGACGAACTCGACATTCACGCGCCGGACGCCCTCAACCTTCATGGCGGCAAGCTCAGCGTCCGCTTGGATCATGTCTTGCACGGGACACCCCATGCTGGTGAGGGTCATGTTGATGTTGACGGTGCCGTCGTCTTCAATGTCGACGTCGTAAATCAAACCAAGGTCAACCACGTTGACTGGAATTTCAGGATCGCGCACGACCTTCAGCGCCTCGCGAATCTGGGTCTCCATGGTGGCTTTGTCGGTAGGCAGCGTGTGCTCGCTCATGGGTTCAACCTAGCAGGCTTGAGGCGGCTCATGCGTTGCCCTCGCCACCACCGTCTTCTTGGCTGCCTTCGCTTGGGTGCGGAAGGGCGCCGCCCGCGGCTTGCGCGAGCATGCGACGCAGGGTGTCTTCGGCCTCGCCCACATCAGCGGCGAGTTCGTTGCGGACGGTCGTGACGCGGCTTTCAAGCTCCGCAAAGCGGCGTCCGTCCTCTTCGCCTGCCCGGTCGATGGCGTCTTGGATGGTGACCTCCGCGCGTTCCACCCGGCCGTCGATGCGTTGCTCGAGGCTTTCCCCCCAGGCGCGCATGGCGTCTTTGAGGTCGTCCATGTCGCGGGCTTGCTGCTTGTCGAGCTTCTCGCGGGTTCGCTCGAGGCGTCGCTCGAGCGTCCTGATTTCACGCAACTGATCGGCGCGTTCAAGCAGCGACAACAAAAAGCCGATCAGAGCCACCGCGACCACGGTCGCAAGGAGGACCAGCCCGACGGGAGCATCGATGCGGCGGATGAGCAGGTTGACGGGCAGCGTGGTGGTGAGCGTCGCCCAGTTGACGGCCGCGAAGATGCCGGCGAGGGCCAACAGGAGCGTGATGAGAATGCCGCGGAGTTTCACGTCGTTAGTGTAAAGCCTGACCGGCCGGCGTTGGCTGCACGTTCACCATTGGGTGTTGCGGTCGCGGTGGACCGTGAACGCGAGCGTTAAGGCGGTGAGGGTGACCAGCAGACTGGTTCCGCCGTACGACACGAGCGGCAGGGTGATGCCGGTGACGGGCGCAAGGCCTAACGTCACGCCAATATTGACCACCACCTGAAAACCGATCAGGGCCAGGACCCCTCCGATGATGAGTTGGTCGCGCTCCTGGTGGCATTCGTGTGCCATGGCCACGAGCCGCCAAAACAGCAGAGCGTACAGGCCGAGTAGCAGCAAGGCAGCCAGGAAGCCACCTTCCTCCGCTAGGACCGGGAAAATGAAGTCGGTGTGGCGGAACGGAATGAAACCGAGTTGGCTTTGGGTGCCTTCGCCCCAGCCTTTGCCGAGCAGGCCACCTGAACCAATCGCGATGGTGCTTTGGATGACTTGGTAGCCCGCGCCTTGCGGGTCGGCGGCTGGGTTCATGAAGCTGACGAGGCGGGTTTGCTGGTGCGGGGCGAGGTTGGGCCACACGACGGTCGGTAGCGCGACGGCCGCCAAGGCGGCAGCCACCGCCACGTGCTTCCACGGCACGCCGCGAAGCAGCAGGGCGGCGGCACCGATGGCGGCAATGACCAGCGCGCCACCTAAATCCGGTTCGGTCAGCACCAACGCCATGGGCGGCAAGGTCAACAGCACGGGCCGGAGGTAGCCCTTAAGGTTGCGGATCGGCCGTTCGTGCAGCGCCACCGCCAGGGCAAGGATCAACGCGATCTTTGCCAGCTCGCTGGGTTGAAAACCGGGCAGGGGTCCGATGTACAGCCACGACTTCGCGCCGTTGACGGTCGTGCCGAACAGGCGGGTGAGCACCAGCAACACGAGGCTTAGGGCGTACAGGTGGGGGGTGAAACGCACGATGCGGCTTTTGCCGAGGAAGAGCACCACGGCGCTGGCAACCGCCGCCACGCCCACGAAGACGAGCTGGCGAAGAAACTCGTTGCCTGGCGCCGCACTGTGAAGCACCAGCAGCCCAAACCCGAGCAGGAGTAGGGCGGCAAGCGGGAGGCTGTAGTCGCTTCTGACCACGCCACAAACGTACCAAGCGATCGCGTCCTGAGGCCTGCGTCACGGTTTGAAAGGGCGATGTGGGCGACCGTGCACGCATGAGGTTAGGTAAGCCACCCGCCAGGCCCGTCTTCATCCGCCCCAGCCATTTGCTTGCGCTGCTGGTCCTGCTGGTGTCAGGCACCGCCTTAGCCCAAGCGTCAGGAACCCTGTCCAATGTGACGGGTGAGGTGCGCTACGAGTCCACCACCGGCTCGAGCACGTGGGTGGGGATCGCCCCCGTCGAGACTGAGCGGCTGACCTGGCCTGAAGAACCCAACGCGGACTTGCGAGGGGCATTCACGGTGGCCGTCGACGCGTTTGATTCCGGTAACCGCTTTCGCGACGAGAACGCACGCCTCACGGTGTTTGAGTCGGACACCTACCCTGAGGCGCGTTTCCGCATTCAGGCGTTTGAACGCGTGGACGGTGAACCCGCAAGCGGGGTGCCTGAAGGCGCATCGTCATGGCAGGCCGAGGGTGACCTGACGCTCCACGGGGTCACGCAGCCGTTGACGGTGCCCGTCACCATCACGCGCCGGGGCAGCCAAGTGACGGCTGAGGCGTCTTGGCCGGTGTCTCTTGCAGCGTTCGGTATGAACGCGCCCACCTTTTTATGGCTGCAGGTCCAAGACCGCGTGAACGTCTCGGTCACGCTGACGGGTGTCTGGCAGGACGGGCGTCCTTAAGGCGTAACGCCGCTTCGGTCATCAACAACAGAAGCGCCACCGTCAGCGGCCATGGGGTGAGGTCTTGCTCGGTGCGTGCGGTGTCTTGCGGTGCCGTCTCGCTGGCGGACGCAAAGGCGTCAGGACTTGGCAGTCTGCTGGTGGCAGGGTGCACGAGGTGACGGACGGCGGCCGCTTGGCCGGCGCGTTCGATGCGGGGCGTCAGGTTCGCTAGCGGGTCGCCCGCAGGGGTGCCCAACGGTTGCTGGCGCCTGGCCTCAGCTTCTTCCACCAGGCGGCGGATGAACGCAGGAAAGACCGCGCGGTTGGTCAGGTCACCGCGCCCGAGCGCCGCATGGAGGTCGATGATGTCGCCTTGCGGCCGTGGCGTGCGCGTCAGCAGCGGTTGCGGTGGGGTGTCTGGACGTTGGGCAAGGACGAGCGTTTGGCTAGGTTCGAGGGGCGCCGGGCTGTCTTGTGGGTTGCTGAGTGCAAGCCTGACGCCGGAGAAGAGCAAGCCGCTCACGAGCGGGTCGCGGCTGAGGTGCGGCAGGCCGGTGCCGACGGTCACGTCTGCGGCCGGTGGCGGCACACGCAGGACGACGCCAGGGCCGGGTTCGGCCGACCTTCCGTGCAGGATGCGCAGCTCGGCGGGCTGCCGACCGGCGGCTTGTGAGATACGGACGTCGGCTCGACCGGTGGCGTTGAGGGCGCGCTCCAGCCTGGGGCTGCTGCGGTCGAGCCTGACTTGGACGGGGCGGGGATCGACGAAGGCGACGTCATCTAAGGCGAGGGCGTCCCCTTGCGGTGGGGTGAGGACGATGGCGGCCGGGGCGTCTGGCACGCCGGTCAGCTGTCCGGATGCTTGGCCGCGGGCCGGCACGGTGACGCGCACGCTACTGAGGGCCGGTGCGGTGAGATCGGCGAGGCCGCCGGGTGTCACGGGTTGTGCGGTGACGGTGACGGTCTGCGGCGTGGGGTGCGTGGACAGCAGGTTGAACCACACGCCTCGCTCGAGGCCTTGTGTGGCGACCACCCCAACGTTGCGGCCGCGGCCGGCCAGGTTGTGCACCGTCACGTTCGCGCCGTTTGGGGGTGGCCGGTCGGCAAGCCAGTGGGCGTCCGTCCGCGCCGTCAGTTCCGCCAGCTGGGTTGGGTCTGGCGCTGGGGGTGTGTCACGCCGTGCGGTTGGGCGCAAGCGGGCGAAGGTGTCGCGCACGTCCGCTTGGGACGCAAGGTCGCGCGAGAGGGGCGCCAGGGTGGCGGCGTCATAGAGTCTGATGGGACCGCGTCTCGACTGGAGGTCAAGGGCGACCGCTTCTGCGGCCGCGAAGCGGGAGATGGGTCCGGTAAGGCCAAGGGTGTCTGCCGCTTGGGTGGTTGCGCCGTCGCTGGCGTTCATGCTGAGGTCGAGGCTTAGTAACACGGCGACGCTTGGGGGTGTGGGCGCCTCCGCGTACGGCCGGGCGGCGGTGACGGTGAGCGCCGCGAGGATGGCGAGGTGCAGCAGGAGTCGCCAGGGGATCTTGAGCCGGCGGGGTGGTTGTTGTTTGGCGGCAGCTTCCCAGAGGAAGACGGTGGCGTCCGGTGTCTCTTCGGCGGCGGCAGGCCGCCGGAACCAGAGGGCGTAGAGGGGCAGGAGGGTCAGCCCGAGCAGCGCCCATGGGGTGAGAAAACCAAACACGAACGCATGGTAGCGCGCGGTTTGTGGCGACGGCGTTGCGCTTGCATGAAGGTCCGCAAACGATGAAAGTTGCCGTGCCGAACGGGTGGGCAGCCGCCCATGGGGAAAACCAGCGGCGCTTGTGCATAACTGGGGGGTCTTGACAATGCGCTGACAAGGTGATTAGCCAGTGCGGCGCTTGGTCAACTTTGGTTTTTGTCGTCCTAGACGCAAATTATAGTTGGGAACCGTTTTTGACGTGTGAACGCAAACCGGTTCGCACGATTTTTCCACAACGCGCCGCAGGCTTGTGGATAACTGTGGAAAAGCGGTGGATGTGCGGTAGGCATCGGACAAACGCTGCTAGGCAGCAAACCCGGTGGGTCGCGCGACGTCAACCGGCCTCACGGAACGCCTGACGGGCTGCCCGCACGAACGCTTGCATGCGGCCTTCATCTTTGATGCCTGGCGCCTGCTCAATCCCTGAAGCCACATCGACCGCGGCTGGCTTGAGTGCGTGAATGGCTTCAGCGACGTTGCCTTCGTGCAGGCCGCCCGCCAGGATGAGGCGCGGGTCACCCTTCCAGGCTTGGGCCTGACCCCAGTCGAAGGTCTCGCCCGCCCCGGACACCAAGCCGTCCAGCAGGATGCCGTGATAGCGCGCCAGTTCAGGGTCGTCTGGTTCCAAGCCGGGTTGGTACGGCAAACCACGGACGATGCGTACCCGCCAGTCAAGGTCGGGCAGCCAGCAGGCGTCGATCGTGCCGTGGAGCTGCACGACATCAAGGCCGACCCGGTCGATGGCGCGATGCACGTCGTCGAGGTTGGGGGACTCGAACACCCCGACGGTGGTTACGTACGGTCCGGCCGCCCGTGCGAGATCGCGGGCGGTTTCGATCGTGACGTGGCGGCGGCTCCGTGGCGCGAAGATGAAGCCGACCGCATCGACCCCTAAGCGGTCGGCGAGACGTACGTCGGCTTCGCGGGTGAGGCCACAGGTTTTGATGCGTCCGTTCATGCGTCTCCCGTCGGGACAGGCACCAGCTCAACACGTTTACCGAGCGATTCGGCAAGCAGGCCGGCTCGGGCGCCCGCCTCCTGCACTTCGAGGTTGGCGTCACTGGCGCTGTGGACCTCAATCTGGACGGTGGTCTCGCCGACGTGCACGGTGGTGCCGACCACCCGTCCGGCGCGGCTGCGGTCGAGCTGCTCGGCGACCCGCAGGATGCCGGCCAGGTGGCGCACCAGTGCCTCGTCGCGGTCCTTGAGCAGACTGCCGTAACCGTTGAGGCTCGGTTTGCCTTTCCGGTGGGCCTTGACGACCATGGCGATGATGGCTTGTTCGCGGTGGTCGAAGCCGGCGAGCGGCCTGGCGCCGATGAGGTAGGCGCCGTGCTTGTGGTGGCCGTAGTAATCGACCGACATGCCGATGTCGTGAAGCAAGGCGGCGGCCGCTAGCAACTCGCGGTCCTCGGGCGTGAGATCCAGTTCGCCTGCGAGCGCGTCGAACAGGCTGGTGGCCAGGGCGTGCACGCGTTCTGGGTGGCCGGTCCGTTCGTGGTAGGTGCGCAGCAGGTTGAGAACGCTGAACGTCCGCACGTCGGGGGCCAGGTGGCCGGGTTCGTGTTCGAAGACGACTGGGTAGACAAGGCCTTCGCGGAGGCCTTCGCCGCTCATGGTGATGGAGCGAAGGCCGGCGAGGCTGGCGATTTCATCAAGCACCACCGCGCCGGCGACGACGATGTCGGCCCGGTCGGCGTTCAGGCCTGGCACGCTTGCCCGCTCGCTTAAGTCCATGTCGGGCAGGGTTTCAGCCCAGTGACTGAGCGCCTCGCGGGGCAGTTCGTACTCGTGAAGCAGGTCGAGGGGGTGCTGGACGTGCTTCTGCCAGGCGTTGGCGAGGTTCCGGAGCGTCCCTCCCATCCCGACCCACGGCACGTCAGAAAGGGGGTGTTGCGTCTCCAGCCAGGGTCCTACCTCGTCGCGTACGGCGTCCCGGAGGGCTTTGATGGCCTTCTTTTTAGGGGGTTCTTGCCCCAGAAAACGTTCCGTGGCGCGCACCGCTCCAAACGGCCACGACCGGCCGGCATGGCTGCGGCGTTCGCGCATGAGGCTGAGTTGCACGCTGCCGCCACCCAGGTCAAGCACCACGGCGTCTTCATAGCGGGTGCTGTTCGCGACAGCAAGGACGCCGTAGGCGGCTTCCTCTTCACCGCTGAGGGTCGTCAGTTCGATGCCGGTCTCAAGGGCGACACGACCGACAAACGCTGGGCCGTTGACGGCGTCGCGAACGGCACTGGTGGCGGACGCGATGACACGGTCGATGCCGGCGGCGCGGCAGTAGTCGGAGAATGTGGTGAGGGTGGCCAGCGCCCGCTCCATGGCGTCCGCTCGGAGGACGAGGTCGTGGCCCATGCCTTCGCTTAAGCGGACCACCTCGCGCAGTTGGTCGATGACGCGGTAGCGGCGGCTGGGTTCGTACTCAACGGCCACCATCTTGGCGGTGTTGCTACCGAGGTCGATAACGGCGACACGCCGGGTGGGTTCGCTCATTAACGGCAGCGTACCGCGCCGTTAGGCGGGCTGGGTGGGTGGAACGGTGACGGTGTCGGCGTCGGCCCAAAAGCCTTCAAGGTCGTAGAACTCGCGGGCTTCTGGGTTCATTAGGTGAACGACCAGGCCGCCGTAATCCATCAGCACCCACCGGCTGGAGGGGGCTTCGATGCCGCGTGGAGCGATGCCGATCTCTTTGGTGGCTTCTTTCACGGCGTCTTGCATGGCGGTGAGTTGCGGGCCACTTTCAGCGGTGGCGATGACGAACCCTTCGACGTTCGGTGACAGGGGGGCGAGGTCGAGGATGCGCACGTCAACGGCGCGCTTGTCGTCGAGGGCGTCAACGATCTGCTGCAGTTCGGGGTGGCGCGTCAGCAGTGGGGGGTGGGCGTCGCTCACGGGCGTCGGTCTCCTATCGCGCTTTGGGCGCTTACTGGGGTGGTGGGTCGTCTGGTTTGGGCGTCGCCACCGAGCACGAGCTCAAGGTCCACGCGGCGGCCGTCCGCGGTGCTGGGGAGGCGTTCGACCTGCTGTTTGCCGGTGCTGAGCAGTTCGGCGTAGTACGCCGCGTCGGCCCAGGCGGCACCGGTGGCGAGGATGCGGGTGGCGGACGGTTCGGGGGTGTCTTCGGTGACCACCAGTTGGGCTTCTGGAATCCCGAGGGCGACCAGGCGTGAGGCGTACCAGTCGCCCAGTCCGATGCTGCCGCTGCGGTTGCGGATGCGCAGGGTTCGCTCCGGTGGTTGGTCGTAACGGGCGGCGGTACCACCGAAGGTACTGGCGAGGAACGTCTGCACGTCGATGGCGTCGGTGGTGAGGCCGAGCGCGCCGTCCCGTTCGGTTTCGATGGTCGGCAGGGTGGCGCTGCGGATTTGTAGGTCACCGATGGCGGGGGCGAGGCGGGTCACGAGGCTGACCAGGTTGGCGTCGCTTTCGATGCGTTCGGCGTACGTGCGGGCGAGTTCGGGGGCGAGGCTGACGGCGCGCACATTGAGTTCTTTGACGCGGGCGAGCATGGCGTAGGCGAGGCGTTTGACGTTGTCGAGCCGGTCGATGTCGCCGCGCACGAACTGCCGGTAGCGGATGAACTTGCTGGCCTCTTCGCCGGTCATGGTTTGCGGGCCGGGTTGGAAGTCGATGGTCAGGCCGGCGGCGGTGTCTTGGTAGTACATCCGCTGGGGCACGTTGACGGTGACGCCGCCGAGGGCGTCGACGATGTCTTGAAAGACGCGCAGGTCGACGATGGCGTGATGGTCGATGGGCAGGCCGATGAGGTTTTCAACGGCGCGCTTTAGACCGTCTGCGCCTTCGCGGGCGAACACGCCGTTGATGCGGGCGGTACCGGGTCCGACGAAAACGTCGCGTGGGATGGCGACGAGGGTGAGTTCGCTGCCGGTGAGGTGGACGTAAAGGATGGTGTCGGTGTTCACGCCGCCTTCGCGGACGACACCTTGGAAGTCCCAGCCGATGATGCTGCCGTCTTCTTCGCTGTAGATGGGGATGCTTTCGCCTTCCTCGTAGAGGAGGTCCCGTCCGGCGACCACGAAGCTGAGGCTGCTTTGGCCGCGCTCCAACCCGAGCAGGTCGCGTTGTTGGGCGGTCAGGTCGTTGCTGGCGCTGCGTACCGCGAACGTCCCGCCGATCACCCCAGCTGCGGCGATGAGTAACGCCAAGGCGTGTACCAGCGACCAGCGGCGGGGGGCGTTAAGACGGTTCAGCAGCGATCTGATGGTGAACCTCAAGGGTGGTGGGGTGGACGTGCTTCCCGCGGGCGCGAAGGTAGTTGACTTTGCTTTCAACGGCGCGTTTGTAGGCGGCCTGCAGGTCGTGCTTGGCAAGTTCGCGAATATCGTCGTTCACGCCGCGGCCTGGTTCGCTGACATCGGCGACGTAGACGGCCATGCCGACCGGTTCGCCGAGGGGCACGCCGTAGGTGTGGCCCTCGATAGCGCGAAGGACGCGGGCGTCGGTGACACCCCAGCGTTCCGCCAGGATGCGGGCGGCGCGGCCGTGGATGGAGAGCGGATGGTGGGCTTCGGCGTCGCTGCGCGCGGGCGTGAGGCGCAAGAGTTCGGCGTCGCTCATATCGCGCGCGGCGTCGTGGAGGATGGCGGCCAGGCGGGCGGCATGCCGGGCATCGTCAGCAAAGGCGTTGCCTTCGGCGATCGCGTCAGCGGTTTGGGCGACCCGCAGGATGTGCGCCCAGCGTTTTGGGGTGACAAGGGCGCGCACGCGCTCGCAGTGCGGGGCGATGCGCGGGTCGTCGCAAGGGTTGAGGGTTGGGTTCTCAGGCACGCTTGGGGTCCCAGGCTGGCTTGACGCGGCGCGGCTGCCCGCACGCCGGCGTTCGGGCTTGAACGTATCACGCGCCTGGTGGTTGCGGGGTGCGCGCGTGCGGTCGCGGGTCACGGGTGCTCCTCCGCTACTGAAGCGCCGCCGGGGTTTTGGGTGACGTCTCCCCCGGTGGCGTCCTCGTGTCCTAAGCCTTCTTCGCCGTCGAGGTCCTCTTCACCGGATGGGTCTGCTGCGTCTTGCGGGGCGGGTGTGCGTTCGTCCCACCATTCAAAGGCGGCGTCGCCGATCCAGACGTCATCGCCGTTCTTGGCGCCAGCGTTACGCAGCATGGCGTGCAGGCCTTGGCGTTCGAAACGCTGCTGAAGGTAAGCGAGCGCTTCACGGTTGGTGACGTCGAAGCGTTCGATGATGTCTTCGGCGTCGCGTCCAGCCACACGAAAACCGCTGCCGTCTTGAAGGCGTTCGATGCGCATCGGGTCGGCGGTGACAACGTCGGTGGTGGCTTCCGGTTCGACGTGAGGGCGTTCCGGCAGCAGGTCAAATAAGGCGTCACGGAGGTCAGCTAAGCCGTCTTGCTCAAGGCTTGAGGCTGGGAACACGGGCAGTCCGAAGGCGGCCAGCTCGGCGGCTGCGCTGGTGATTTCGTCTGGGGCAGCCAGGTCGGTTTTGTGCAGCACGATGAGGCTTGGCAGTTCGAGGAGGGTGGGGTCGTAACTGCGAACCTCATGCTGCAGGGCGCGCAGTTCATCAGCAGGTTGCCCGGCGATGTCGAGCACCCAGGCGAGCAGCCGGGTGCGGCTGATGTGCCGGAGGAATTCGTGGCCGAGGCCTTTGCCTTCGCTGGCGCCTTCGATCAGTCCGGGGACGTCGGCGAGGGTGAGGCGGCGGTAGCCGGGTTGTTCGTTGACGACCCCAAGGTTGGGCGTGAGGGTGGTGAAGGGGTAGTCCGCGACGACCGGGCGGGCGTTGCTGAGGGCGGCCAGGAGGCTGCTTTTACCGGCGTTGGGGAAGCCGACCAGTCCGACGTCGGCGACGGTTTTGAGTTCGAGGCGTAGGGCGTGCCGTTCGCCTTTGGTGCCGTATTCCGCGAAGCGTGGGGCGCGCCTAGTGGCGGTGGCGAAGCTGGCGTTGCCGCGGCCGCCACGGCCGCCTTGCGCAACGGTGGCGGTCTGGCCAACTTCGGTGAGGTCGGCGATGACTTCGCCGGTGTCGCGGTCGCGGGCGGTGGTGCCGACGGGTACCTCGAGGGTGAGGCTACGGCCGCGTTTGCCGTGCTTGTTGCGGCCTTCGCCTTGCATGCCGGTGCCGCCTTTGTACGTTTTCCTGGGTGCGAGGCGGGCAAGGGCGCCGACGTCATCGATGGCTTTGAGGATGACGTGCCCGCCGTTGCCGCCGTGTCCGCCGTCGGGGCCGCCTTTGCTGATGTACTTCAGGCGTAAGAAGGACATGCCGCCGTCGCCGCCGCGTCCGCCTTCCACTTGGATGTCAATGACGTCTCGGTAGTTCATGCCTGCCTTGGCGGTGGGGTCATGAAAAGGCGCGACCGAAGACGGTCGCGCCCGCGTTCATGGTGAGGGTTTTGACGGGCGGTCAGTCGGCCGCGATGGCGTCGCTGGCGGACTCTTCGATGCTCACGAAGCGGCCTTTGCGGCCTTTGTTATGGAAGCGAACGATGCCGTCTTTGAGGGCGAAGAGGGTGAAGTCGTTACCGGTGCCGACGTTTTGGCCGGGGTGAAAGCGCGTGCCACGTTGGCGGACGAGGATGTTGCCGGCTTGCACGACTTGCCCGTCGAAGCGTTTGACGCCTAGGCGTTTGCTTTCGCTGTCGCGTCCGTTCTTGGTGCTACCTACGCCTTTTTTGTGTGCCATGAGGAAATCCCCCTTTAGCCTTGGATGCGCGTGACGCGCACCTCGGTGTAGAGCTGCCGGTGGCCGTTACGGCGCCGGTAGTTGGACTTGGCTTTGAATTTGCGGACGTAAATTTTGGGGCCTTTGCCGTGGGCCACGACTTCGGCTTCGACTTTGGCTTTGCCTAAGTCCGCTGCGACGACTTTGGGGCTGTCGCCACCGATCATTTTGACGTCGAGTTCGACGGTGCTGCCGACCTCGGCGTCGAGTTGTTCGAGGCGGAGTGTGGCGCCTTCTTCGGCGCGGTACTGTTTGCCGCCACTTTTCACAATTGCGTACATCGTTGCCTCCGCGCGTTTGGGCGCTGGTTGGGGTTGCGGGGCGCCCGCGGGCCTGTCGGCTCGGACGCGCAGAAGAGAATAGTAGCAAATGCGGCGTGACGCCGCAAGCGTATGGGCCAGGACGCCGCGGACAGGCGGCGTGGCCGCAGCCGACCTAAAACGCTTTAGGTTGGCTTCGCGTACGATACGCGGCATGGCGTTTGATCCCACCGAGCATCCCCACCGCCGCATCAACCCACTCACCGGTGAGGCGGTCACGGTCAGTCCGCACCGCGCCAAACGGCCTTGGCAGGGCGCCCAGGAGTCTGTGGCGCAAGCCAAACGTGAGGCGTACGACCCTGGCTGCTACCTGTGTCCGGGCAACACCCGCGTGAACGGTGACGTCAACCCGAACTACGTGGGCACGTTCGTGTTTGAAAACGACTTTCCAGCCGTCAAGGTGGACGCGCCAGACCCGCCTGAAGACCACCCGCTGCTGGCCAGCCGGGGGGTGCGCGGCACCACGCAGGTGATTTGTTACTCCCCTCGGCACGACCTGACGTTGGCTGAGTTTGACGCGCCAGCCATGCGCAGCGTGGTGGACCTGTGGGTTGAGCGGGCCGAGACGCTGGGTCAGGACTGGCGCTGGGTGCAAATTTTTGAGAACAAGGGCGAGGCGATGGGTGCCAGCAACCCGCATCCGCACGGGCAAGTGTGGATGCTTGACGACCTGCCAACCTTGCCCGCCAAAGAGCTTGAGAAGCAGCAGGCGTACCTGGCGCAGCACGGGGAGCCGTTGTTGGTGGCGTACCAGGTGCTGGAGCGTTCTCGCGGGGAGCGGGTGGTGGCAGAGGGCGATCACTGGCTTGCAGTGGTGCCGTGGTGGGCAACCTGGCCGTTTGAGTTGATGATCGTGCCTGTGCGGCATGTGCCTGGCCTACCGGACCTGACTGAGGCTGAAAAGGATGACCTGACCGGGCTGCTGCAGCGGGTGCTGCCCGGACTGGACGCGCTGTTTGAAACGTCGTTTCCCTACTCAATGGGGTGGCACGGTGCACCCTCAGGTCCGCATGCCACGCAGGCAGAGAGAGACGCGTGGCAGCTGCACTTACACCTGTTCCCTCCCCTGCTGAGGAGCGCGACGGTGCGGAAGTTCATGGTGGGGTTTGAAATGCTCGGCGAACCGCAACGCGACCTCACCGCGGAGCAGGCCGCCGCTCGTGTGCGGGACGCCATCACCCAAGGAGGTTCTCTGTGAACGACCAAGCGATTCGTGCTGCGTTTGAGTCCCGTTTTGGTGCGCCGCCTGCGCGTGGCGTACGCGCGCCGGGACGGGTGAACCTGATCGGCGAGCACACGGATACGAGCGACGGGTTTGTGATGCCGATGGCGATCGACCGTGAGGTGCGTGTCGTCCTGACACCCCGCGCGGACACGACCGTGCGGCTGGTGGCGTTTGACTTAGAGGACGAGACGACGTTTGACGTGACCCAACCCAGCGTGAAGGATGGCTGGGCGTCTTACTTGCACGGTGTCGCGTGGGCGCTGGCGGAGGAAGGGTTGCCGCTTCGTGGTTTTGACGGTGTGGTGTCAGGGGACGTACCGCGCGGTGCGGGCCTGTCGTCGTCCGCTGCGATTGAGCTTGCCTTGATGCGCGCGTTTTACGAGGCGAGTGGGTTTGATTGGGACGCCAAACGCATGGCCGTTCTGGCCCGGCGTGTGGAGAACGAATGGGTCGGTGTGGCCAGCGGCATCATGGATCAGCTGATTTGTGCGTGCGGCGAGGAGGGCACCGCCCTCACGATCGACTGTCGTGATCTGTCGCTTGAGCCGGCACCGCTGCCGGCGGGCTACACCGTGGTGATTTTGGACACGGGGACGCGCCGCGGGCTGGTGGATTCCGAGTACAACCAACGCAAAGCCCAGGTGGATGAGGCCGCCCAAATTTTGGGTGTGACGGTCCTGCGGGATGCCACGCCTGAGTCGGTGGACGCGCAGCGTGAGGCGCTTGGTGACGAGCCGTACCGCCGCGCACGGCATGTGACGCGCGAAAACCGCCGGGTGCTTGAGGCGGCGGCCGCCATGCGCGAGGGGGACGCGGAAACGCTTGGGGCGTTGATTAATGCGTCGCATGCAAGCTTGCGCGATGACTATGAGGTGAGCGGTCCGGCGCTTGACCGGATGGTGGAGATCGCGCAGGCCCAACCGGGCTGTGTGGGCGCCCGCATGACGGGAGCAGGCTTCGCGGGTTGTGCCGTGGCGCTTGTGGCAGACGATGCGCTGGATGCGTTCGCTGGCGCGGTCAAGGAGGCGTACGACGCGGCGTCGGATGTGGCGTGCTCCGTGTACGTGGTCAGCCCGCAGGATGGTGCTTCGACACTTGACTGACGGCCGCGACGCGGTCAGTCGTTAAAGCAGGGTGCCGCGCAGCATGGCGGTGGCGACCGTGAAGTAAAGCAGGATGCCGGTGACGTCGACGATGGTGGCGACGAACGGGGTGCTGCTGGCGGCTGGGTCGGCGCCGAGACGCTGCAGGATCATCGGCAGCAGCGTGCCTACCAGGGAGCCCCACAGCACGACGAACAGGAGCGAGACGCCCATGGTGGCGGCCAGCAGAAGCCAGTCGGTGCCGTAGTCCACCCCGAAAAGGTGCCCGGTGGCGATACGCAGGGCACCGAGCACACCGAGGATGAGGCCGATGATGCCGGCGGCAGCGACCTCACGGCCGAGGACGCGTGCCCAGTCGGTGAGTTTGGCTTCGCCGGTGGTAAGCGCCCGGATGATCAACGTGGCAGCCTGCGAGCCGCTGTTGCCTCCTGAGCTGATGATGAGTGGGACGAACACGGCGAGGACCAGCGCTTGCGAGAGGGCGTCTTCAAAGCCGGCCATGGCGGTGGCGGTGAGCATCTGGCCGAAGAACAACAGCACCAGCCAGGGGGCACGCTTTTTGACCATCGTGCCGATGCGGATGTTGAGGTACGGCTCGTCGAACGCTTGCGAACCCCCGAGCAGTTGAATATCTTCGGTGGCTTCGGCTTGGGCGACGTCAAGGACGTCGTCGACGGTCACGATGCCGACAAGAATGCCGTCGCTGTCGACGACAGGTAGGGCGGTGCGGTCGTAACGCCTGAAGGTTTCAACCGCTGTTTCCTGGTCCTCGTGCGCCTCCAGGGCGACGAACTGGTCGTCCATGATGCTCTTGATGGTGGCGCTAGGGTCGGTCAGGAGCAGCTCGCGCATGCGCAGGTCGTCGATCAGCCTTCCGCCTTTTTCGGTGACGTAGACAACGTTGAGGGTCTCTGAGTCTTGGCCGTAGGCGCGTACGTGATCGAGGGCCTCGCCGACCGTCCAGTGGGGCTTGACTTGGACGTAATCGGGGGTCATGAGACGCCCGATGGATTCGCGGGCGTAACCGAGCAGTTTGGTGGCCACGTCTCGTTCGTCGCTGGAGAGCAGGTTGATGAGGCGTTTGGTGACCTTGCCGGGCAGTTCACCGAGCAGCTCGGTGCGGTCGTCTGGGCTCATGTCATCCAGGACGCCGGCGACGTCGCGGTCGCCGAGGGCGCGAAGGATGCTTTGTTGCGTGTCGAGCTGGAGGAGCTCGAACACGCTGGTGGCCGTCTCTTTGTCAAGCAGCCGGAAGGCGATGGCTTCGGTGCCGGGCTCAAGTTCGCGCAGGATGTCGGCGATGTCGGCAGGGTCGAGAGCGGCAAGTTCACGCCTGAGTGGGGCGAACTGGCGGGTTTGGATGCGCTCTAAGACGGTGGTGGCGTCGGGGGTTGCGTTCATGCCTTGCCTCTCGTGCGTGGCGTGGGTGGTGGTCGGTGTGCTTGGGCAGGGTATAGCGGGGGCTGATGCAGGTCAATTGGCGATGCCGACCTCACGGGAATGACAATCTGGGCAAATTGGGCTTTTTTGGGATTGAAACCAAGCAGACCAAATACATATGATTCGTAAGTGGATAGCAGAATTGGCGCCCATCACGGCAAAACCCGCGATCGCTACGGGGTACCCGCCGGCTTTAAAGACACGCACTCAGGGCATGTCACGCTGAAGCGGCATGGCGCGCGCTGGCTGCTTGCCTTGGCCGCAGCCGCCATTCTGACCGCATGCGGCTCTGGAGGTTCAAGCGCCGCGGATACCGCTGCCACGAATGCTGAGCAGGAGGCGTCCGGTGGCGTTTGCGAAGGCGTGGCCACCACGTCCGCTGCGACGTCCATCACGGTCACGCTCGATCCGAACGGTGGTTCAGTCACACCGACCACCCTTGACGTCTGCTCCGAGGGCACCTACCCGAGCCTGCCCACACCCACCCGTGATGGCTTTGCGTTTCAAGGCTGGGCGCACGACGGTACGCGCGTCACGCAAGGTGACTCACTGCTGTCTGCAAACCCCCACCGACTCACAGCCTCATGGACCGCTGAAACAACGTCCGTGACCTTTCATGCGGGGCTCGGGTCGTTCCCAGATTCAAACGAGTCCAGCATCACTGCCGTGCGCCCCGTCGGCGCCAACCTTGAACCCGAAGGGTTCGTTCGCCCGGTCATCGACGGTGGGGCGTTCTTGTATTGGCGTGACGCAACCGGCAACCAAGTCGATGCGGTCGGAAGCGATGACCTTACGGTCGAGGCCGTCTACGACATCACCGTCACGGTCACGTTTGACCTGCAAGGCGGATCGTGGCCGAACGGTGAGGACCCTGACGAGCTAGCGGACCAAACGGGCACCCAGGTGGTGCTGAACCTTGGCGAAGTATACGACCCGTCCGGAACGCTCAGCACGCCCGTGCGTAGCGGATACGCCTTTGATCGGTGGAACCTGCGTCATCCCGACGGCTCCGCGTACCTTGACGATATTTTGCCGTCTCGAGAACCAGTCATCTTCCGTGACGACCATGCCGTGGTGGCTAATTGGCTGCCTCAGCACGAGATCGGCTTTGCCGCCAATGCCCCGAGCGGTAGGGAAGCGAACGTGACGGGCGTACCGACCGGACCGCTGACGGTCACCGAGCGGCGTGCCTACCCAGCCCTGCCGCAACCGTCCCTGCCGGGCTATACCTTCGATGGTTGGCACACGGAAGGACTTGGTGGCGGCGTGGTGGACGGCACCGAAATCGTCGGTTCGGACGACCCCAGCGGCCGGGAGTCAACCTTCGTGCCGCAATGGACGGACGATATGACGCCACCGCTGAACACCCTCCACGCAAGCTGGGTGGCCCGCGACGTGGACGTGACGTTCGATGAGAACCACCCTGAAGGTGCCGCAACCGTGCTAGCTGCAACGGTGGACGGGACGTACACGGTGCCTGCTACGCCCCCGCAGCGGACGGGTTACACCTTTGCGGCTTGGAATACGGCGGAAGACGGCAGCGGCAGCGCGATCGAGGCTGGCGATTCCGTCACACCAACGGATGACCACACCCTGTACGCCCAGTGGGACGCGAATACGTACACGGTGACGTACATGTCTGGCGCCGCGGACGTGAACTTCGACGGCGAAGACAGCGATGTGCTCACGAAGCAGGTGGCGTTCGGTGAGGCCTACCCGTCGCTTGCATCACTCGGGACGGGTCTGTCGCGGCCTGGGTTCGCGCTTGACGGTTGGCTTATTGACGGCGGCGAACCCTTGGCCACCTTGCCAACGGAGATGTCGGTCGCGAAAGACCACACGGTGGAGGCGGTGTGGGTTAAGACCGACCTCACTGTCGGGGTATGCATGGTGCTTTCAGGTTGCACCGAAGAAAGCGACTTCGACGAATACCAAGCCCAAGTGGGCTCCTGGTACACCGGCTTCACACTCGAGAAAATCACGGATCCTTCGGGCGACCGTTGGCACTACGGTTGGCGTTACTACCCAACCGGTTCATCCGGCCCTCCAGAAGACCTAACCGAAACCGACGTGACAGGTGACACGGTCCTCCTACCCGCGGATCACCGCATCGAACCGCTCAGCAACGCACGGCGCACCATCACGCTGGACGGCAACCATCCTCAGCCGGGTTTCGGCACGACCGTCACGCTGCCGAGCGAGACGTACCGCGTGGCGCAAGGCGAGGCGTACCCGAGCATCGCGGACGCGAGCCTGGAGGGGTACACCTTCCAAGGTTGGGCTCTCAGCTCGGAGTCAACGGACGTGATTGGAGCGGCAACGCAGTCAACAGTGGACGCCCCGCATACGCTGTACGCCGTATGGCTTGGCAACGGCATTGATGTGACCTTCGACCGAGGCTATGGGCTACCGGAGGACCGTCAAACATCCACGACCCAAACTTACGGCGACCCGTACAGCCCGAATGAGGCTGGACTGACAGCCGTTCAGCGTTCTGGGTTCACGTTCACGGGCTGGTTCTTAGACGACGACGGCGAGACGCCGCTGACCGGCCCGAAGGTGATTGGTGCCGACGATGCAAGCGTCGCGGGCGTGCTTGTGGATGACGCCGCCCCGCACACGGTGTACGCCGGTTGGACTCCGAACGAGTACACCGTCACGTTCAACCTACAGGGGGGTTCGTGGCCGGCGGGCGGCGATCCCGATGAGGTCGCTGACGTGACCGGGAGTCAGATCGTGCGGCTCTTCACCGACGCCTACAACCGGGAAGGCGCAGTACCCGATCCTGAACGATCCGGTTACGTTTTCCAATACTGGGCTGTGGTTGCCGACAGCGGCAACTACTCACTCAACGACGTGTTGTTGTCGAGCCCACTCCAGTGGGCTGGCGATCACGAGCTGCACGCCGTGTGGCGCAAGCAGCATGACGTGGCCTTGAACGGCAACGCGCCGGCCGGACGCAGCGTGACCGTCACGCCCAACACCGTGACCGTCACAGAAGGGCTGACGGTACCCGCCCTCCCGGTGCCCGAGATTGCGGGCTACACGTTCACGGGTTGGTACCCGAGCCTCGCGTCCGTCGGTGTGGAAGCCGACAGGATCGATGACGAGAACGCCGACAACCCAGACGGTGTGCCGACCTGGGAGGACGGAGCGGCAGGTACGCCTTGGACGACGCTATACGCCGGCTGGACCGCCAACGAGATTGTCGTGACGTACGACGAGAATCATGGCGCGGGTGGCGCCACCACCGCGACCGTGACGGTTGATGGTGTTTACGAGCATCCGGACGCCCCCGAAAACCGGTCGAATTACACGTTCACCGGTTGGAACACCGCGGCTGACGGCTCGGGTACGGATATTGCCGATGCTGCTTCCGTCAGCGCAACAGACGCGCACACCCTTTACGCTCAGTGGACGTACAGCGGACAAGCCACCGCATGGTCTGGTGGGACAGCCGCCTCCCCAGCTGCGGGATCGTTCACGCTGGACGGCGTGACCTACACCGTGACCTCAACAACCGATGGGACCGCCGGAAACGGCGCCGATGTGCAGCTGGTCGGTGCGCTGCGGACGCCTGGTTCGCCCGGAACCACGCTCGACGCGACGACACCGGCTGAGGCTTTGGTCGACGGAACCACCTCGATGACTTACGTCCGATTTGGCACGGTCACGCCGAACGACATCAAGGGCGCCATTGAGGCGCTGACCGATGCGGAGGGCAACCCGCTCTACAGCGTGACGATCTCGGGCGATGGCAGCATGGCGCTGCCAGACCGCACCGTAACGATTGATGGTGGGGTCACCGAGTTTGTCATCGACCCCGCAGGCCCGAACAATGCGGTCCTGGTACGCGCGTTTGATCATGGCAGTACCACGTATCAGGACGCAATCGTCACGATCTCAAACAAAGAAAGCCCACTCAGTCCGGCCTTCCAGTCGCAAGCGAGTTCGGCAGGCGCTCTTGAAATTGAACTGCCAAGCGACACCGCCACGAGTGCGCAGGCGTTCGTTGATCTCGTCAACAACGCGACACAAACACCAGAGCATTTAGACCACTGGACAGCAGAACTGACGACCGATAGCGATAACGCAGCCGGCGTCACCAACGACGGGTCGGGCGTCATGCCCGGCGCGCCTTATCAACATGCGCACACGGTTCAATCGGTTTCGGTTCGAGCGGGCCGTAGCGGCTTCTTCGGCGGAACTCCCTACCCACGGACCTTCTTCGACCGAAACGCACTCCACGCCTTCCCAACCGATGACCAAGCCACCGGAGTCAACCCCATTGATTTCGATGCACCGACTGTGGCGTACCGCGTCTGGCCAACCATGGTCGATGGCGCTTGGAATTGGACTCCCGGCGCCTCCGGCGGTATTTCGATTTTGGTAGACACACCCGACGGTCTTGCCGACGTGCAGCGAGATCTCATCGGGGGGACGGGCACATCGCCGCGCAGCGCTAAATGGTTGCCGCTTGAGGACGCCGCATTTGAAGCAATGACGGTGTCCGAGCGTGAAGCATTCGTTGCCGATACGCAAAATAGTGGAGACCGAATTAGCCACGTTGGGGCATTGATGTTTGCCAAGCTACCGCAAACCGCGTACGGCGACTTCGCAACGGCCGTCAAGGCGGAAGAGAACGTTGCCGGCACGAACCATGCCGCGTTTTCCTCGACCAATTACCCGCTCCAACTGCTTGGTGACCAAGCCATGATCCTCAGGCAGTCACCCGATGCCACCGAAGGTGAACGCTTTTTCTTCGGTTCCAACGTGGCCTATTCGTCCGGCACCGTGTACGCGTATGACCTCAACTACACGCCAGCCTCCTACACGGTCGATCCCGCTGGTCCGGACAACGCCTTTGTGGTGGTGATTGATGACGCGTCGGTGGACACCACGCTTCCCCTGCGCATTGAGTACGCCCACAAGACCGCGGGTAACGAAATCGAAGCCGCCTTCACGCCCAACGACGGTGGTGTCAACCGCCTGACCCTCGCATTCAGCCGTCGCGGTGACTCGGTGGACGAAATCGTGCCGGTCATCCACGACCTGGCCGCCCTTGATGCCTACCTGGCCGACGGCTCGACCGGCGCAGGCAAGATCGGTTTTGCGAATCTCACCCGCACGAGCTACACGCCGTCTGAAGGTGTGCTGCAAATGCCCACCAGCGACGGTCTGGTGGACGTGACGGTACAAGGCACCGGAACAGCGACCGTGACGCCCGACGGTTCGCTTGACGGCAGCGACGCCCAATTGATCGTCCAAGCCGACGCGTCCGCACACGTTCTGCGTTACATACAGAATTCTGCCATCGGAAGCGTGGTCAGTGCGCTTGAGGACGATGCCGGTTGGGGCACGCTGTCAAACGTTGCGGTCTCGATACCAAGCGCGAACACGAGCGCTGCTGTACAGGCCGATGCCGAAGTCACCCTGCTGGGCGGCACAGATTTCTCTGCCGATCAGGCCAGCATTGTCCTTGAGAGCGGCACGCTGCAAGCAAGCTCAGCGACTACCGTGACCGGCAAGCAGCTAAGCATTGAAGCTGGCGCAGCAGCCGCCATCACAAGCGACGCGAACGGCATCACACTGACGGTGGTGCCAGGCAGTACCACGGTGAACGACCTCAAAGGCCTCGGGTCGTTTGGCGCAAACCTGGAAGCCCTGAACCTTGAGACGGGGGCGGGCACGGACAACGACGCGGTGATCATCAACCGGTAATGGAACGCAAGCCGTTGACACCCCTCCCCCAGGGGGGTAGGGTATGGGCATGAGCGAAACCATCACCCTTACCGTGACCGGCATGACCTGCGGACACTGCAAGACCGCTGTCCACAACGCCCTTGAAGACCTCGAAGGCGTCAGCCACGTTGACGTGGATCTTGACGCGGGCCGCGCACGCGTGACCGGCGGCGACGTGCCCAGCATGATTGAAGCGATCCGCGAGGAAGGCTACGACGCCGAGGTGGCGTCGTGACGACGCCCGCAGCCAGCGGCCCCGCCGCCGGCGTCAACCCCTGCCTGCACCTCGACCCGGACACCCGCGCTGCCGCCACCCTGCGCCTTAAAAGCGTCCGCGGGCACGTCGACGGTGTCGTGCGCATGCTGGAAGACGAAGGCGTCTACTGCGTCGATGTCCTTAAGCAGATTAAGGCCCTGCAAGGCGCCCTTGCCGGCGTCAGCAACGCGGTCCTGACGGCCCACGTCCGCGACCATGTCGCCACCGCGTCTGAGCGCGGCGACACCGACGCGATCGTGTCCGAACTCATGGACGCACTCAAGTACCACGCCTGAACCCGCAGCCTGAAAGGCCCCCAATGAGCGAGCAAACCGTTACCTTCGGCGTGCGCGGCATGACGTGCGCCAACTGCAGTGCCCGCGTCGAGCGCACCCTCGGCAAGACCGGTGGTGTGGCCGACGCCAACGTCAACCTGGCGACCGAACGTGCCAGCGTCACCTTCGACCCCAGCGTCACCGACCTGAAGACGATGCTTCAGCGTGTGGAGAAGGCCGGCTACCACGCCGACGAGCAAACCATTGAACTGACCGTCGACGGACTGACCGGCCGTAACGGCACCGAGCGTGCGGAAGCAAGCCTGGTGGCACTCCCTGGCGTGCTTGAAGCGGTCGCGCATGCCGCGACCGGCACCGTGCGGGTGCGCTGGCTGCCAGGCGTACATACCAGCGACGAGCTGGTCGCTGCCCTCAAAACGCAAGGCCTGACGGCCGAAGCCCCCGAATCGACCGAGGATGCTGGCGACCGCCGGCAGGCGGCGTACGAACGCGAACTGAAGGCCTTGCGCCGTGACGTGTGGACGGCTGCTGGCTTCACGATTCCGCTGCTGCTGATCGCCATGGTGCCGATGCTGATTCCTGGCGCAAAACCGGCCATCATCGACCTGGTCGGGCGTACGCCGTACTGGATCGCACAACTGGCGCTCACCCTGCCAGTAATGGTGGGTCCAGCCAGGCGCTTCTACCGGCCTGGCTGGCAGGCCCTCAGGCACGGCAGTCCCGACATGAACAGCCTGGTGATGATCGGGGCGAGCGCCGCGTTTGCCTACAGTCTGGTGGCGACCTTCACGCCCGGCGTGCTGCCTGCAGGCACCGTCCACGTCTACTACGAGGCGTCCGCCTCCATCGTCACGCTGATCCTGCTAGGGCGTCTTCTTGAACACCGCAGCAAAGGCCGGGCAAGCGACGCCATCCGCCAGCTGCTAAGCCTGCAGGCCGACGTCGCCCACGTCGTGCGCGACGGCCGGGTGGTGGACGCGCCCGCAGATGAGGTTCAACCCGGCGACATGCTTGAGGTGCGCCCTGGCGAGCGGTTGCCGGTCGACGGCACCGTGATCACCGGCGGTTCGTGGGTCGATGAATCGATGCTGACAGGCGAACCCGACCCCGTCGCCAAAGCGGAAGGGAATGAGGTCACCGGCGGGACGCTGAACACCACCGGGAGCCTGCGCATGCGCGCCGACCGGGTGGGGGCCGATACCGCCCTCGCGCGCATCGTGCGGATGGTTGAAGATGCGCAAGCCAGCAAAGTACCGATCCAAGCGCTGGCCGACCGCGTGGTGGGCATTTTTGTGCCCGCCGTGCTGGCGATCGGCGCGGTGACGTTTGCGGCCTGGTTGGTGTGGGGGCCCGACCCGGCCCTCACGCGGGCGCTGGTGGCCACGACGTCCGTGCTGCTGATTGCCTGCCCGTGCGCCATGGGGCTCGCCACCCCGATCAGCATCATGGTGGGCAGCGGCCGCGCGGCCGAACTGGGTGTGCTGTTCCGTCGCGGTGAAGCGCTGCAGACCTTGCAGGCCGTATCGACGGTTGCGATCGATAAGACCGGCACGTTAACGGAAGGTAAGCCGTCGCTCACGAACGTGGAGTCGGTCGGCCCTGAGAACGGCAACGACCTGCTGCCGCTGATCGCGTCGGGGGAAGCCAAGAGCGAACATCCGATCG
>CAJXNS010000021.1 GCA_913057165.1 uncultured Trueperaceae bacterium | reverse complement strand
TCTCGTAGTTGGATGGTAACGGTGGTTTTGTCGATACCGTCACTCTTGACGGTGGTTTTGCCAGCGGTGATGGTGCTTGTTTGGATGGATGCCTCTGCTGGTTCTGTGGTGTTGTTGCAGCTTGTGATGATCAGCAGTGTCAAGGCCGCGACGGCGAGTCGCAAACGTCCCGTTGGAGGGGTTGGCTGGGTGTCTTGCGATTGTTTTTTGTCGCGGTTTTGCACGCGGGCAGTGTACAAATACTTGATGGCACATGCAACATGAGTTGGAGCCTTCTAGGAGATTTTCATTGTAGTTTGCAAAAAATTCATTGGAGTCATGTTGTGAATGATTGTAAGGTGCGTACGTTGGTGTGTGTTAAGGGTGCTTGGCTTGTTTGAGTTTAATTAGTACGTGCGTGTAAGGCATGTGCAATGGTTCCTGGTCGCCTGGTTTAGCCGTCGGGCGGGGCACTCCTAATCGTTTGGTCGCAGGTTCGAAGAAGCCCGTGAACTTGAGCGTCTTCTCGGGCTCGCCCAAGACTCGGACACCTGCCAGATGCGAACCGGCAGGGCTGCCGACGGTATCCGCGCTGAGGCCGACGCTTGGGGTGCCGATCTCATTTTGATGGGCACCCACGGTCGGACCGGCATGGCGCACTTTTTAAACGGAAGCGTTGCCGAAGCGGTGGTGCGTCTTGCGAAATGCCCGGTGCTGATTGAGCACGAGGCTTGACCAACTTGGCCGCCGCTTTCGGGGCATCCGTGGGCTCGCCTCGTTTTGATGGCGTGTTGCTTGCGTCCTCTTCTTTGACGGTGCCGATGAGGGTGTTGGCTCCTGTGACGTAGCGTTTTTGGGTGGTAGCTTGGCGGCTACCGTCAATGTATTTGCATCTTCCTGATCTCGCTTGCCGAGGTGGTGGTGCTGATGCCGTTACTGGTGCTGCTGGTTTGGTTTACTCGGCGGTGATGGTGCTTGCGTTTGTTTGGCGCCCGCCTATCGCTGGGGGCAAGCGGATGCGTGTCCGCGTCATCGACGTTGGGCACCGCGGCGATCGTGGATGGGTGTTCTGATGGCTTCAGGCAAGAAGCTGGCACCCTGGTGGCTTTCAACCGCAGGAGCACACGAATATCGTTTACATGATACTCGTGCTACTTTCCTCTTGAGGAAGAAAATGAAAAACATCACCTTCAGCGCAGATGAACGACTCATTGACGGGGCCCGACGGCGCGCCCAGAGTGAACACACCACCCTCAACGACGAATTTCGTCGCTGGTTAGAGGCTTATGCCAGCAACGGCGCAAGTGCGGACCGCGCCATGGCCACGGTTCAGGACCTTCAAAGCCGCATACGCACCGGTGGCCAGCGCTTCACCCGCGACGAGCTCAACGAACGCTGACTTCATTGATCGCAACGTTCTGCTCTACGTCTTCGACGAAGTCGATTCGCGAAAGCAGTCCATTGCGACCGAACTGGTTGATCACCCCCTTCGGTATCGACGCGGGATCATTAGCTTTCAGGTGGTCCAGGAAGTACTCAACGTGCTCACGAGAAAACTCGGTGCAAGCACCACAGACACGCAACACTACCTTGAAGATGTCCTTGTTCCTATGTGGGAGGTCGGACCCAGCCAAGACCTCTATCGAGAGGCACTTCGCATCCATGGGCGTTTTGGCTACGCCTTTTACGACGCTCAGATCATTGCAGCTGCTGCCAGTCGCGGGTGCAAACGCCTGCTATCTGAGGATCTGCACAACGGCCATGCGTTGGCTGGCGTGCAAATCGTCAACCCATTTGCGGGCGACGCAACGTCTTGACCACAAGGTCGCCGGACCCCAGCGGTCGACGTTGATCGGCTGGCGCCATCCATGGCCGAAGTGGGTCACGACCGTGAGGCGCTTTGATAGCGGCCTTCGCACAACGGACCTTGGGGCACCGCCGTCCGCCTGGCTGCCGTGGCGCAGGCCATGCGCCAGTTGCGGGCAAACCTAGACCGCCTAGCCGGCGTAGAAGCGCGTCCACGGCAAACGGACCGCATCCAGTTCTGCCGGCCTTGGCTTGACGTCTTGCGGACAATGCGACGGTTGTGCGCAACGAAACACCGTTTGCTTGCTTGCCGTACGTCCGCTGTTGCCGTTGTCTTAACGTGTAGCCGGTAACAACCTCGGGCTAACGCCCACACGACATTTGTTGGTGGGAGCTTGCGTTTCTCCCCCGTGCGACCTACGGCCTAGCATACCCTGACGTACAAACGAAACACGGCGGTCGTCCTTAGCTTTGCTGAGTAAATCCTTCCAGTGCTGCCGACAGCGTCAAGTTTGATTGGAGCTTAGCCCCTTCAGGAAACGGGTTGTTTTCGTGCGCTGCACCGGGCGTGACCACACACGCAAGCCTAGCTGCAAGCGCTGATTTGGCACCGTCCGGGTTGTCCTCAATGGCGACGACGGTATCGGCTGGCGTGTCAAGAAGGCTGAGCGCCTTGAGGAATGCGTCGGGTGCCGGTTTCGCCTCGTTGATCATGGAGCGGTCCACAATACAGGCAAACGTGTTGGCTTTAATGCCCGTTGCACCAAGGATGCCGTCTATATTGTTCCGGCTGGTGCACGTCGCAAGCGCCACATGTATCCCCTGCTTTTGTGCTTCGGTCAGCGTGTCTGCCACACCCGGCCTTAACGGGAGCGCTGCGCTGCTGAGCATGCCCTGGAATAAGGCAGACTTACGGGCGTGAATCTGCTCTGCGTCAACCAGAGTGCCAGTCGACTGGGCGTACGCTTCAATGCGTTGTTTTCCACCTGAGGTTTGCAGCAAACTGAAGTACGTCGATTCGTCCCAATGCCAATCAAGACCGGCCTCGCGGAACGCCTGGTTGAAGGCCTCGCGCTGTAGATGCGACGTTTCTGCAAGCGTCCCAATGGAGCCAAAAATAATTGATCGTGTCATGGAGAATGCCCCTCTAGCGTGCGGCGTTAAGTGTTGGTGGCCGTCACGCTTCCTTGCACTTATTAGACCGGTCTTCGGTTCGGTATTACCGTGGCCCGGGCAGCGATTGGCGCGCCCTTGAGGCGGCTGCCTCAGATGCGTTATGTACACTTCGTACAGTCGTTCGCAACAAACATCGTTGCTGGCCTGATTCAGGTTTGCACGCGAGGAGGCTTCATGGTTGACGTGCGAAAGGTTTTGCCCCGTTTGGCGGTTGCCGTAGCAGTGCTTTGGTTCGTCATCCCGGAGCTCATCTCAGGGCCGCTGGATACCCTGCAGTACTTCACGTACACCGGGAGTTTGGTGATTGCAGCCGTCCTCGTGCTGACGGCAACCGGGCGTTGGGACGACCGCCACCTGGTGCTGGCGTTAAGTGCGGCTTGGGTCATTCATTTGGTTTATATCTTCCTGCTTGTGGGACTACCCGGCGTACCCAACGATCTGCTCACAGGCGGCGTGGACAATATTGTGCTGCACTACCTCACACCGTACTATTTGCTGTTTGATGCCATCGTGCTTGCTCGGGCAGAAAACGCCGACCGGCTTGATGCCCTTAGGTACCTGATTCTGCCGGCGGCGTACCTGCCCTTCGTCATGCTGTACGGACGGTCGGTGGGCGCTTACCCGTACTTTTTTCTTGACGTGGGCGACCTTGGTGTCGGTGTGGCGGGTTACGTCACAGGCATCCTGGCGATGTTCGCGGGGCTTAATTGGTTTTTCGCCATGATCATCACGAAACACAAAACGCCTGTAAGGCCTTCATAGACCCATCAAACTCCTAGGGGTGGGCCCAGCAGATACTGGGCCCACCCGCAAGTTCAAAGACATCGACATCGGACCGGTTCAAACACCAGAGTCGAGAAGCCTACGTGAGACGGTAGGCAGACTTTGCCGCGTCGTACGCGAGCCAGCGTGCCATGTCAGGCGCGGCATCGGCGTCGACCAAGCCACGTTCAACCTGTCCTGCTAACCAGTTAGAAACAGCCCGGCGCCAGACGTCGTGCCGTGCTGGGATGCTGGCAAACGCGCGGGTGTCGTCGTTGAAACCAGCTAGGTTGTACACGCCGGCGGTTTCCACCACGCGGTCAAGGAACCGCTCGAAACCAAGCACCGAATCAAAAAACCACCAAGGAGCACCGAGGCGCAACGCAGGGTAGTGCCCCGCCATGGGGGCAAGCTCGCGCGCGTACGTCGACTCATCCAGTGTGAAGGTCACAAGGCGGAATCGTGGATCGCTGCCGTACGCGTTCAGTAGGGAATGCAACCCACGCGTGAAGTCCATGGCAACAGGAATGTCCGCACCTTTATCCAGTCCGAAGCGCTCGTAAATCTGCGTGTGATGGTTGCGGCGACTCCCGAAGTGCACTTGCATGACGAGGCCGTCATCAACCGACATGCCCGCCATCTCGAAAAGCATGTGCGCGTGGAACGCTTCGGCGTCCTCTGTGGTCGCTTCGCCGGCCAGGCCACGCTTGAACAGCGACTCGGCTTGCTGCTCACCAAGGGGCTCAATGAAGCTGGTGAAGAGGCCGTGATCGGTGGCCTTAGCGCCACGGTCAACAAACTGCTGCCGGCGGACCCGAAGGGCCTCACGGAATTCATTCAAAGAGGTGATGGTCACGCCTGAGCGTTCACCTAGGGCATCGAGGGTACTGCGCCAGTCCGGGTGCGCGATCTGCATGGCCGCATCCGGCCGGAAGGTCGGGCCGACCGGAAGGCCGTCCGCCTGAATCGATGCATGGACGCTTAGGTCGGCCGTGGCAGCATCGGTCGTCGTCAGGAACTCCACATTGAACCGTTCGAATAACGCCCTCACCGTGAAGTCGTCGTCTTTGAGGCGCGCGTCAATCTGGTCGTACAGCGCATCGGCCGTCTCGGCGCTAGGGCGGACGTCCACCCCAAACAACTGCACTAGCTCTGCCTTCATCCACAGGCCGGTTGGGGTGCCTTGAAAGAGATGAAAGTGCTCGCAGAACGTCCGCCAGATCGCCCGCGGATCGGTCTCAATCGGCCCGCCGTCCTCGCGAGGCACACCGAGCGACTCCATGGGAACGCCCTGGCTGTACAGCATCCGGAACACGTAATGGTCGGGAATGATGAACAGTTCGGCTGGATTGGTGAAGCGCGCATGGGCATCGGCGAGCAGTTCGGGCGCGACATGCCCGTGAGGCGCGACAATCGGGAGGTCTGCAATCGTGCCGTACAGGTCGGCCGCGCGACTCCGCACGGCAGGGTTCGAGCTGAACACGCGATTCTCATTAAGGGTCCAAGGCGTCGTCATAGAGGTCTCCTTTGCTTACCGAGTGCTGGTTTGACTCGCTGGCGTCAAGTCGCAGGCGTTAAGAACGTGGTCGGTCACGGCTTCAGGGGAGGGTGCAATATCCACCACGATGAGGTCTTCGTTGGGGTTGGGCAGTTCGAGCGTTTCCAGCTGGTTTTGCAGCAGGTTTGGATCGAAAAAATGTCCGGTACGGGCGTTGAGGCGGTCGGCAATGAGTTGCGCGGAGCCGTGCAACAACACAATCTGGATGCCGTCGCGTCCTTCGGTGAGATGGGTGCGGTAGCGGGCCTTGAGGGCACTGCTGGAGAGCACGATCCCTTGACCGGCATCAAGCGAACGGCCGAGTTCTTGCTTGAGGGAATCCAGCCACGGTATGCGATCCTCGTCGGTCAGCGGTTCCCCGCGACGCATTTTGGCGACGTTCTCGGGTGGGTGGTGGTCGTCCGCCTCGACGTAACGCCAACCTAAGCGTTCGGCCAGCATCCGCCCGACCGTGGATTTTCCGCTACCTGATACGCCCGCCACAATCAGGGCTTGCGGTGCACCTGGCGTCCTGACCGGTGGCGCGACATCATCAAACCAAGGCCACCGCACGCACTGCGGCACGTCTGGAAACAGCACAATGTCGGCCGCATCGGGCGACCCTTTAAACGCCATGGTTATCACCGACGCGGCGTTCAAAAGGGAGGCTGCCTGCTTAAGGGTTGCCCCAGAGACGCTGACGTCATCCACCAGCAGCACGCGTTGACCGGTGACGTCAGGCACGTCTCCCACGGTGGCAGGCGTGTCGTGCTGTGGGCGGTTGAGGTCATCGCGAAACGAGAGTTGCAGCCTCCGCAGGGGCCGCTTCAACTCGTACGCCACAAGTGCGGCAGGCACCACGCCACCCCGTGCAATACCCACCACGGCGTCCACCTCACCGGGGTCGGGCAGGTCAGCTGCCGCAAGCCTGTCTGCGATCTGGAGGAACGTCAGGTCCGTCTTGCTTACGCTCATGCCGACTCTTTCACCTTGTAAAGCGTTTCGCCCGCTTTTGGAACGTAGAGGATGCCTTCGTCTTCACGGTTTTGAAACGACGTCACGTCGATCGTGTCGGGATCGAGATAACCGAGGTTCAACCGATCACACATCTCCTTCGGTACCTTGCTGGCCAGCGTCACCTTTGCGCGGGGTTTCTCGACACCGCCGACCATCTCGCCGTCTCCACGCACGTGCGTCGAGTGGGCCAAAACCCCAAGCGGCACATGCTTGAATCGGTCCCACTGCTCCAGGAAGTACGGTAGCGGGTGGTAGCCGATTTCTTCAATCCAGCGGCCGTGCACGTGGCTGACGACATCCAAGTGCGGGGCGTAAATAATCAATTCGCCCCCTTCAGCGAGCGCCGGTTCAAGCTTGTACATGGCCTTGCCGGCCGTCCACAGCTCGTCGTACATCGGTGGTGCGACGGATAGGACGCGTTTAAACGGCCGGTCGACCCACTGGATGTGCCGCTCGGAGCTGAGGTTGACGGCTTCCTGCCAGGCTTCAAACGGGTGGCCGACGATCATGCCAGCCAGTTCACCGTGTTCCACCACGAGTGCAGCAAGGGTGGTGGGTGTGTCTAGCCGTTCGGCCGCGGCGTGGATCATGCCACGTACGGGCGTGTCCGCCACCCCAATGGTGCGGCGAACGCCGGCCAGGGCGCCCAGCCAATGCGTGACGTTAATCATGTCACCGTCGCTGATGCCGGGAAAAAAGTACTTCGCTCCGCCTGAGTACCCCACAACTTCGTGCGGGAAGGTGGGCCCAAGGATGACGATCGCGTCGTTCTCGACGGCGGCGCGGTTGATGCGGATGGTGGCACCGTCACCCAGCGTGGGGTGCCAGCGTTCCCCCGCAATGGCCTGGATTTCCGCTTTCGTGAGCTCGCCCAGCGTCGTCAGTTCGTTCGGGTCGTCCCAACCATGGTTGACGACGCGGACGTGCTTGTAACGCCCAGTCCGTTCCTCCGCGGTGATGCCCACCAGGTCGTCAAGCCTGTCTTGTGGCAGCGGGGGGTGCGTGCCAAGCGCCACCATGAACGTCAGCGATGACGCCCCTGCAAGGGCGTCGACTGTGGCTTTGAACAACGCTGGTAGGGGCAGCGAGCGCGTGTGGTCGGGAATCAGAACCAGCATCCGTTTGCCGTCAAACGCGCTTCCGAGGCCTTCTTTGAGGGTGGCGGCAAGCGTTTCATGGCTCATGGTGACGCCCGGCCGGTCGGTGGTGTGGCTCGTAAGGTTCGGCGTGAGCGTGTTCACAGCAACCCCTTCCTTAGACGCCGCCGAACGCGTCGTAACCGCCGTCGACGGGTACGACGACGCCGGTCACGAATGCGCTTGCTTGCGAAGCCAACCACACGACGGTGCCGCTTAGGTCTTCAGGGTTGCCGAAGCGCCCCATGGGTGTGTGGTCAAGAATGCGGGCGCCACGATCGGTGGGAGTGCCATCGTCGTTGAGCAGAAGCGCCCGGTTTTGTTCCCCCACAAAGAATCCGGGTGCGATGGCGTTGACGCGGACCCCTTCGCCCCATGCTTGGGCGGCATGCACGGCCAGCCATTGGGTGAGGTTGTCGACACCGGCTTTAGCGGCGGCATACCCAATGACGCGCGTCAGCGGTTTGCGGGCCGCCATGGAGGAGATGTTGATGATGCTGCCGTGGCCGGTGTCGGCCATGGCGCGGCCGAACGCTTGGATGGGCATAAGCGTGCCGGTCAGATTGAGATCCAAGACGGTGCGAAACGCGTCGGGTGACATATCAAACAGGGTTTTATCGCCGTGTACGAGGGCGTCAGGGCGGTTGCCACCTGCGGCGTTGAGCAGAATGTCGGCCGGCCCCCACGCATTCTCGAGGCGCGTCACGGCCGCCTTGAGGCTGTCTTCGTCAAGCACGTCCGCTGGGAGGGCCATAGCGGTCGCGCCGTCGCTTTCAAGTTGCCGTGCGACCCGCTCCGCGGCGTCCTCGCGGCGCCCAAGGACGGCTACCCGTGCGCCCGCTTGGGCTAGGGCGGCGGCCATGGCCGACCCGAGCACGCCCGTCCCGCCGGTGACGACCGCGGTTCGTCCGGCAAGGTCGTACGGGTTGCCGGTCACTGCGAGGCTGCGTTTCTGGGTGCAAAGGCGGCGCCAGCAACCGCTAAGGTCAGCAGGCCAGGCCACGACCAGTTGAACGCGAAGTTAAGGGTGGCTGTCGGCGGGTCACCCGCCAGCAGCAAGCTGACCGCAATGGCGGCCAGCAGGTACGCCGGCGCGAGGGCGGTTCGCAGCAACCACGTCCGTGTGGCACCGGAAGTTAAGTAGCGAACCGCCAGAATAAGGCTGACCACGACGACGAGTTCCAGCAGGACGACGGGCAGCATCGGTCCGGCGGGCATGCCGGTCACGGTTTGGTTGATCAGGGGGGTGCCCACGGCGATGGCGAGGGCGGAGATCGGGTCAAGCCGCATGGCGGCCAGGCCGGCCGCCAAGAAGATCGGAAGCCAGCGGGCGCCCATGGGCGGGCCGGCCTCGACAGGGATGAGGTGCACGAGAAACGGCAGGGCGAGACCGACGGTGAGGGCGCCGGCGATCCAGCCGATGCGGTGGGCGCGGGTGAGAGAGGTGGTTTGCGTCATGCTTGAACTCCTTATGGGCGGTCTGAGGCGTGGGCAGCAAAGGGTTTTAGGTGGCGAACGAAGTGCGCCTCGAGGGTGGCTTCGTGGTCTTCGCGGTGGCCCGCGAGCACGGTCATCAGGCCTTCATGGAAGGCGTCCAGGGCGCTGCCGTACGTGACGTGAAGCACCTGCCGCGCGTCATCGTCATCCAGCAGGGCCGGCAGTTCATCATCTCTAAGGTCGCTTTCGTTCGGTACTCGCGAGAGTTCGGCGCCGATGAGGTAACTGGCGCGGTCTTGTTCGAAGCGTTCATGCCCGAGCGTCAACACCTTGCGAAAGAGGTCCGGGTCGTGCCGCGCGGCCACGCGGAGGGCCTCTAGGTAAGAGGTTCCTGCGGTCTTGAGGTGCACCAGCCCTTGGGTGGCCTCAGCGATATGTGGGTAAACGCTGAACTTGTCGCTGCCGGAGTGCAACGACAGCTTGTACGGCCCAAGCTCACGGGCGATTAGGGCGTGGCCGCGGAGGGTGTCCGTCAATTCGTTTAGGTTTCCGCGAAAGTCGACACCTTTTTCGAAACGGCCGACGAAGCGGGGTGCAAGCGACACGAACGGAACACCGAGTCGTTTGAGTTCGAGGGCCAGAAAGGCATGCTCATGAAGGCTGGTGGGTGTGCCGGTCTCGTCGACCGAGATTTCGATTTCAAACGGCGCGCCGGTGGAGACCAGGACGGTGTGCAGATGTGCGGCGTGCGCCAGTGCAGCGCCGTACTTGGCGGCGGCTTTGACGACCGAAGCGCGGTCCAGTTCAACGGTCAAGCCGTCCAGCGTGAGGATGGTACCGACGTAGGTGGCCAGAAGCTCGTCCTGGTTGGTTTGCAGTTCGCCCCAGGGTAGCTCCGCAAGTTTGGTTTCGAGTTCCGTTTCGCTTGCCGTTTCTGCATCGTCGTCCACGCGGTCGCCTGGGTCGAACGTGAAGAAGGTAAAGCCGGCGTCAACGCAGGAAAGGACGTCCGCTTCGGTCTTCAGGTGGTCGGCGTCGGCGCCGACGGCGTCATGCCAGCCGGCGGCGAATGCACCCCAAGTGGCGTCGTCCATCACCCCTTGGGGCGTGCGTCCGGTGCGTGTCATCTCACGGATGGATTGCTGCGCAAAGATCGGTTGGATGTGACCTTCAGGATCAGCCGTCCGCAGGGCACGCACGTGACCGGGGGTGGCGACACCAAGCCGGTCACCAAACCCGGCGCTGGTGGCAAGGCCAAGCGGGACGGGTTTGAGGTTCGGGAACGCGTCGCGCAGCAGGGCCGCATTCTGGGTTGAGCAGGGGCCGCGGCCGACTTGCATATCGCCGTCTGCGTGGGTCTGTCCTTCAAAGTTGCCCCAGGCGGCGTCGTTGGTTGCGGCAAGGAAGCAGAACACATCACGCTCAGGATGGGCGGGGTCGGGTTCTAACCAGGCAACGTGGTGGTGGTTGGCACGCATGGACGCCGGTCGGGCGGCGCGGGCATGCGACTGGGCGTGGGCGAGCATCGTATTCTCGGTCATGCGCTTGACTCCTGCAATGTGCGGCGTGGGGTGGAGGTGGAGTTGCGGACAATCAGTTCGGGTTGGACGACGATCCCAATGGAGCGCGGCTCGCCGTTCATGCGCCCAAGGAGCATGCGCATGGCGTGCGCCCCAAGCTCATACGTCGGAACGCGCAGGGTGGTGAGTGCGGGCGTGAACATGCTCGCGTAGGCGATGTCGTCATAACCGACAACGGATAGGTTGTCCGGGACCGATAGGTTGAGATTGCGGGCAGTTTCGAGCGTTCCTGCGGCCACGAGATCGTTGAAGCACAGCACCGCGTCCGGCCTGGGGTCGCGTTCAAGCAGGACCTTAGACGCGTCAGATCCACCCTTCATGGTGGGTGGGCAGTGGATGATGCTTGCCTCTTGGAGGGTAATACCGGCAGCTTTCAGTTCCTCGTGAATGCCAGCGAGGCGTTCTTGTCCGGCGGTGGAGTCATCCGGTCCGGCGAGCACCCCGAACGTGCGGTGGCCAAGCTCAAGCAGGTGGCGTACGGCAAGCCGGGCTCCTACTTCATGATCAACGCGGACCGACCCTGCAATTTCGGCAGGTGCACGCCGGTTGACAACCACAGCGGCCGTTTGTCTGGCCAGGTGTTCGTGCAACCGGCTTTCGGGTAAGCGTGGGCTGCAGACGATCACGCCGTCGACGCGTCGCTCTTCAAACATGGTCAGCGCGGCCGCTTCGCGCTCGCGGTCTTCGATGAAGTTGTGCAGAACGAGGGTGTAGCCAGCATCGAACGCCACGTCCTCGGCGCCGCGAACGAGTGATGGAAAGTATGGGTTGGTCACGTCGGGTACCAGCAGCCCCAGGGTGTTGGTTTCGGCAGCTTTTAGTCCGCGCGCCACGATGTTGGGCCTGTAACCGAGTTGGTTAAGCACCCTTTCGACGCGGTCGCGGGTGGCCGGTTTAACGCCAGGTTGCTCGTTGACCACGCGCGAAACGGTCATGGCCGATACGCCGGCTTGCTTGGCCACGTCATGCAGGGTGGCCTTGCCAGCGGGGTCGTCGGCAACGATGCGTTTCGGTCGCGTCAAGAGGGTCGGCCTCCTTGGGTGGCGGTGTAATTCAAGATTTTGGTAACGCTAACGCTTTATCGGGCATTCTACGCACGGAATGGGTGTGTGGGCAAGGCGGCTGCCGCGTGAAGGCGTGGTGATCGCGTCAGATTTAGACTGGACAGGTCCCTGTCCAATTGACCTTTCCTGGCGTCTTATGCTACGTTTTTATTACGTTCAAATTAGCGCCGATCGGGACTTGCAAGTCCACCCTGTTTTGTTTGTCTTTGTTGGTAACGTTAACAAAACGGTTTGCGAGCCCCCGGGTGCGGAAGGAGGCGAATACCTTTTTCGCTGGACTCCCTACGAACGTCGTGGCCTCGCAAGGCCACGCAACCCAAGAGCCTGCGCCCACGGCGCCGCTCAACCGCAATGAAGGAGGAAACGCAATGAAACAAATCCGTATCGCCGCTTTCGCCCTTGTGTTCGCTCTGGCATCAAGCGCGTTCGCACAAGACCTCGTGCTGCGTGCCGCCGACAACCAGCCTGAGGATTACCCGACGGTTCAAGGCCTGATGTTCATGGCCGATTACATCGAGAACGCCACCGACGGTCGCATCGTGATGGAAGTGTTCCCCGGCGGCCAACTTGGCGACGAACGCTCGACCATTGAGCAAGTGCAGCTCGGCGTCATTGATGTCGTCCGGACCAGCACCAGCCCCGTGGGTGAGTTCTACGAACCCATTGGCGTGTTCAGCCTGCCGTACATCTTCCGCGGTGAGACGCACATGTGGAAGGTTGTCAACGGCGCCATCGGCCGTGAGCTCCTCGATGGCCTGCAAGAGTCCGACCTGGTCGGTCTTGCGTACTACGACTCCGGTAGCCGCAACTTCTACACCACCGACGTTCCGATTCGCAGCGTGGCTGACCTCGAAGGCCTCCGTATCCGCACCCAGCAAAGCCAAGTGGTGCTGGACATGATGGAAGCGCTCGGCGCTGAGCCTGTGCCGCTCGCGTTCGCTGAGGTGTACAGCTCGCTGCAGACTGGTGTGATCGACGGTGCCGAGAACAACTTCCCGTCCTACGGTCCTTCTGGCGTCCGCCACTACGAAGTCGCCCCATACTTCACGCTCGACGGTCACGCCCGCGTGCCTGAAATCGTCATGATTTCTAAGTCGACGTGGGACATGCTGAGCGCGGAAGACCAAGCGATTGTGCGCGAAGCCGCCCTGGCATCCACCACGGTGCAAGCCGCCCTGTGGGATGACCTCTCAGGCGAATCACGCGCCGCCGTGGTTGAAGCTGGCAGCGAAATCATCAACGTTGACCCCAGTGAGTTCCAAGCCGCCATGACCCCGCTGTACGAAAAGTATGGCCCGGCCTTTGGTGACCTCGTAGATCGCATTCTGGCCGTCGAGTAACCGCGGTAATCTTGCTCTTATGAACCAGGAGCATCCGAGCGTGGAGGGGCAAAACGCCCCTCTTCGCTCTATTTTTCTGAATCTCGAATCCGGTTTAGCAAGCTTTCTGCGTACCGTCGCGGTGACCCTGTTGAGCGGCATCGTGGTTGTCATTGCATGGCAGGTGTTAAGCCGCTATATACCTGGCCTTACGATCCCCCGGTGGACGGAAGAGGTCAGCCTTATTCTGATGGTTTGGTTAAGCCTGCTTGGAAGTGCGCTTGCCGTACGCCGTGCCGAGCACTTGGCCATGGATCTTGTGGTTCGGCAGTTCACTCCAGCCGTTCAGCGGTGGGTATTTCGCGTTGTTTGGCTGTCTGTCGTGGCGTTCGGACTCTATTTGATTTTTTACGGTGCGGAGCTTGCATCGAAAACGATGACGCAAACTTTTTCCGCCACGAAGCTCCCCATTGGCTTGATGTACTGGTCCATTCCAGTCGGTGGTGGCTTCATGGGCTTGTACGGCCTTGTCAATCTTGCGCGGCGCCCTGAAGTGAGAGACCTCGAAGGTGCCGCGACCACACCTCCGCGCAATCGCTTGTTGCAGGCCACCCTGCTGGTCATGGGCCTTGGACTGCTTGCGGGCGGTGTGGGACTGCTTGGAACCGACGTGGTGTTCGGGCCGGTTGGGGTACTGCTGGGAACCTTTGTTTTGGCACTTGCGCTCGGCGTGCCAATCGCCTTCGGTCTCGGTATTGCCTCGCTGCTCGCTGTACTGTCACTTGACCGTCCCCTGCCGCCGCTGATCGTGGCGCAGCGCATGGCGAACGGTGTGAACAGCACCCCGCTTCTGGCCATTCCGTTCTTCATTTTGGCGGGTCAGCTCATGTCGGCTGGTGGAATCGCGCAACGACTGGTGGACGCCTCTCGCGTGCTTGTCGGGCCGATCCGCGGTGGCCTCGCCATGGTGAACGTCGTGGCGTCCATGCTGTTCGGTGGCGCTTCGGGTTCAGCCGTGGGTGACGTCAGCGCCAACGGCTCGATCTTGATTCCCATGATGAAACGCAAAGGCTACGATGCCGACTTCAGTGTCGGCGTCACGGTCGCCAGTTCAACGCAGGGATTGATTATTCCACCCAGCCACAACGCGGTCATCTACAGCCTTGCGGCCGGTGGTGTGTCAATCGGCGCCCTATTTTTGGGTGGGTACCTGCCCGGCATCTTAATTGGGTTGTTTCTCATGGCCGCTTCGTACGCCATTGCGGTCAGGCGGAACTACCCTAGTGAGCCTCGTCCGCCACGTCCTGAGAGCGTGCGTATGTTGCTCGAAGCGATTCCAGGCTTGTCGGTAGGCGTGATCATCGTCGGCGGTATCGCCTTTGGCTTTTTTACGGCAACCGAAGCTGCTGCGATCGGCACCATTGTCGCTTTATTGGTTGGCGCGTTTGTGCATCGCGAACTAAGTTTGTCGCGCCTGTGGGACGCCCTCGTTGCGGCAGTCCGGACCATCTCGGTGGTCGTGTTCCTCATTGCCACGGCCAGCGCCTTCGCATGGTTGATGGCCTACCTGCGGATCCCCTCCACCATTGCTGACGGCTTGCTCGCCTTCAGCGACAACCGGATCGTCCTGCTTCTCACGATCAACTTGATGCTGATCGTTCTTGGTGCCATCATGGACATGGCTCCGCTAATCTTGATTTTGACGCCGGTGCTTCTGCCAATCGTGACCGGACCGATCATCGGCATGAGCGAGGTTCACTTCGGAATCATGCTGCTCATGAACCTCGGGCTCGGCCTCACCACGCCACCCGTCGGCACCGCTCTGTTTGTGGGGTGTGCCATTGGCGGCATCCGCATTGAGCAGGCCAGTCGTGCCATGTTGGTGTTGTGGCCTGCCTTGCTGGCGGCCTTGCTGCTGGTGACGTTCTTTCCGTTCACCGTTGAGGCGCTTCCTAACCTGGTGGAGCGCTTGGCGGGCGGTTAACGACGCTTGGTTATGTCCAGCCGTCGCTTAGATGGGTTGGGCTTCTAAGTTCTTGGCGCGATGCCGTTAGCGCTTTTGGTGGTTGGTGATGACGGGAATCAGCAGGCGTAGCTCACGCTCGGACCGGTAAAACTCGAGGGTGGGCCGGCCGTGATCGATCGTATGGGTGGACGCGATGCGATCAATCGTGTCGCCGATTGTGTGGGCAACCCCTTTCCAATCGAACATCTTGTGCTGCAGCCATTCGCCTGCCTGAACCTTAAGCGGTTCTAGGTTCAGACGTGAGGCTTCGTGAGCATCGGCGGCTTCGGCCGCTGCGTGGTACGCAACGCCTTCTTTGAGCGGCGTTGCCACCCCGTAAAAACGGCGTCCCTTGAGGGTCACGAGGGCCTGTTCAAGGCGGTGGAAGGCAGCTGGGCCACCGGCCGGTCCACCCTCGGCGGCCACGGCAACCAGGTGCAATGGCCTCATGCTGATTCGTTGCAGTGGAGGGCGACTCATGCGCCCTCTACGGCTTGCCGGAAGACCGGCCTGAGGGCGTCTGTCGCCTCGCGAAACGTTCGGTAGCGTGACCCAAGGCCAGGCACGACCGTGGGTTGCACGGTTTGGCCTTCCACCGGTAGCGACCACCCTTTCGTTTCGCCTGCAGACACCCGGGCGGCATGCCATGCACCTTGCACACCCGCCCACTCGGCATCACCTAAGACCTGTAAGGGCCTACCGAGCACCGAAGCCAAAAGTGCCATCCAAGTAGGTGAACGCGACCCACCACCGGACACCGTCCATGAAGTGTTTTCTTGGGCGCTCGCATCCACCTGAAGCGCCTCAGCGGCATGGCGGTAGGCAAACGCAACACCTTCAAGCACCGCGCGCAGCATGTCGTCCTGTGTGGTTTCCGTGGTGAGGCCGACGAAGGCACCGCGAACATCAGGATCGCGAAACGGGGAGCGCTCCCCCGCCAAGTACGGCAGGTAAATAAGCGGCGTGGGCGGACGGCTTAACGCCGCGTCAATACGTTCCCCGGTCGACCGTTCGTTTGGGTGGGCTTTCTCGAACCAAGCCAGGTTTCCAGCCGCCGTTAGCAGCGGTGCCACCTGAAAAACCCGGTTCTCACCTGGATGCGCCAGGTTGAACACCCCTTGGTTTGGGTCACCCGCAGCGTCCGCCGTGAAAGCAAGCCAGCCGCTGGTACCCAGGTAGATGGACGCCGCACCCGGTTCACCGGCGCCAGCCCCCACCGTGTTGGAGCCCGCATCGCCTGGTGCAACATGCACGGGCGTGCCGGCCGGCACATGCCAACCTGCAGCGGCGGCTTCGTTCATGACCCCAGCTTGCGTGCCACCCGCGACGAATCGCGGCAGTTTGGCAGCGAATCCCGCCAGGCCAAGGCGGTCAAAGACGTCACCCGGTAAGGCTTGCTGCTTGGCACGATCCATCAGCCCCGTCGTGGACGCGGTGGTTGTGTCGCACACGGCCTGCGGCCCCACGCGTCCCGTCAGGCGACCCGCCAAGTGGTCGGCCGCACCGAGACTCACGCCGGCAGCATGCTCAAGGGCGTCCGGTTCGTGCCGTTTGAGCCACAGGGCCTTCGCCAAAAGCGACGCTGCATCTACGTCGTTGCCGGTCGCGGACTGCAGCCCCGTCTCACCAAACATGGCAGCAAGCTCCGCGGCTTCCTCCTGCGCACGCGTGTCGCCATACGAAATCGCCTGCCGCAGCGGCCGGCCGTCATGGCCGTTCAGGGTCAGCGTCTGCATCTGACCCGTCAACACCACCCGCGCCACACGACCACCGTTCTGCGTCAGATCACGCGCCAGGGCGCTCGCTGCTGTCCACCACGCCTGAGCGTCCTGCTCTGAAATATTGCCTGCTTGCGACGCGCCAGGCAGGGGATGTTCACCCTCCGCGTGACGAGCCCTAGAGTCCCCAACGAGTGCGCCTTTGACGCTGCCGGTCCCAACGTCCAGCACCAAATCCAAGGACCCACCCGCGGTCATGACGCGCGCCTCCGGACACTGCCGACCGCCACCGCACCGACCACAATCGCGCCGGTGAGCACCTGCTGCACGTACGTATCGATCTGCAGCTGCGTCAAGCCGTTGGCAAGCACCCCAAGGATCAGCACGCCTACCAGCGTGCCAAGTACCCGCGGGACGCCTTCGTCGGACATGGTGACGCCCAGGAATACCGCCGCGATCGCGTTCAGCATCAGCCCGTCGCCTTGGGTGGGGTTCGCAGACGCCAAGCGGCTGGTCAGCATCAACCCGCCAATTCCGGCGCCAAGCCCGCTCACCACAAACGCACCGAGCATCACGAGCCGCGTGCGCACGCCTGCTAGGCGCGCCGCGACCGCATTGCCACCCACGGCGTACAGACGCCTGCCGTACCCGGTCTGCTCAAGTAGCACCCACACCAAAACGAGCACGATCAACGCGACGATCGTTAGGTTCGGCAGGATCACCGCGCGACCGTCCACCGTGCCGAGGGGCAGGCCGCCGCGACCGAACGCCCCAAACGCCTGCGGGATCGCCCGACCGAAAATGGTGCTGCCGTCTGACACCATCAGCGCCAATCCGCCAAACATCGTCAGCGTGCCAAGGGTCGCCACGAACGGCACGATCCTCAAGTACGCGACCAGCAAGCCGTTGACGGCCCCACCGGCGGCTGCCACCGCGAGCGCCAGTGCGATCGCCACCCCAATCCCTAAGCCGGCCTGCATCGAGGCGGCTGCCACCATGCCCGCCAGGCTTGCCATCGTGCCGACCGATAGGTCGAAGGCGCCGGTGACCATCACCACCGTGCTCGCGAACGCCACGACGGCGAGGATCGACACCTGCTGCGTGATGTTGAGCCAGTTGCCGACCGTCATGAACGTGTCGGGACGCAACACCGAAAACACCACGACAATGCCGACCAGGCCAATGAGGGTGCCGTAGCGGCGAATCATGCCGCCACCTCCTCTGCTGCATCACGGAAGGCGGCTGTTAAGACCGCTTCACGGGTGAGATCGCTCGCGGCTGCATCCAGGACGATCCGACCGTGCGCCATGACGACCATGCGGTCTGCGAGCGTGAACGCCTCCTCAAGGTCGGATGTGGCAACCAAGACGGCAGTGCCTTGTTGGGCCGCGTTGCGCACGAGGTCGTAGATCTCCTCTTTGGCGCCGACGTCCACCCCTCGCGTGGGTTCGCCCAGCAGCAGCGCTTGCGGCTGGCCGGCAAGCGCCCGCGCCAGGACGACCTTCTGCTGATTGCCTCCGGACAGTTCCCAGGCCGGTTGCCGTACCCCGCGGGCGCGCACGCCCACGCGTGCCGCCCACGCCTCCGCTTCGCGTTGTTCGTGTCGCCTGCGCACCCATCCTGCGCGCGTGACGCGACCAAGGTGCGGCAGCAGCATGTTGGCCGCAACGCTGCCGCTGAGCCACAAACCCTCCCCGCGTCGTTCGTCAGGAACGAAAGCGACGCCCGCCTGCCAGGCTGCATGCGGACTCTGTTTCATTGGGATCCCAAGCACGTGTACCTGACCGCCGTGGAGGGTTGCGTCACCGGCGAACGCCCGGAGTAAGGCCCGCCTGCCGGAACCCGGCAGGCCCACCACCACCGTCACGAGGCCGGCCTGAACATCAAGGTCAACCTCGTTGAGCTGGCGCGTCTGCAGGCTGCGGACCGATAGCACGACCGGCTGTTCTGCGTCCCCGCGGCCCTTTGGCGTCCTGCCCGCAAGGCCGCCCTCACGGCCGGTCATGGCCTGCACCAACGCGGCCCGGTCGGTGTTGGAGGTATCGAATACGCCGACGGTGGCGCCGTTACGCAGGACCGTCACGCGGTCGCTCAAGTCGAAAATTTCGTTCATGCGGTGCGACACGTACAAGATTCCCGCCCCTGTCGCCCGCAGGCGCAAGATGGCGTCAAACAACCGGTCCGCTTCGCGCGCACTCAGGGCCGCCGTGGGTTCGTCAAACACGTACAAGCCTGCCGCTGGCCCGTCCGGTTCTGCCGCCAACGCCCGCGCTAGCGTGACCAGCATGGCGTCGCCAGCAGACAGCCGGTGCATGACGGTGGCTGGGTTGATGTGGCCGAGTTGCAGCTTGCTGAGGGTGTCGGCCGTGCGGGTGTTCAGGGTCCGCCAGTCGATCGTTCCGAGGGGCGTGCGTGGGTACGGCAGGCCCAAGTGGACGGTTTCCGCGACACTCAGGCTGGGTGCGACGTTGAGTTCCTGATGCACAAAGCGCAAGCCGGCGCGGCGTGCATCAGCGGGGTTTCGTGGCGTATACGGCCTGCCGTCGATGGTGGCGCTGAACACGTCTGCCGTCTCTGCGCCTGCAAGCAAGCGAATCAAGGTGGACTTGCCTGCCCCGTTTTCGCCCACGAGAGCGTGAACCTCACCAGCTGCGACCGTCAGGTGGGCGTCCTTAAGGGCGTGGGTGGCCCCGTAACGGTGGTCCGCCCGAACCACGCGCAAACGCGGTTCGGGCGGTGGGGTGGCGGCAGCCGTACTTGGTGGCACGCGTCGACGCCTGCGCCTTTAGCGAAGGTCGCCTTGCGTGACCAGCGATGCAGGCACGTAAACGGTGCGCCTCTCAACGTCTTCGCCGCTCAGGGCGTCGTCCACCAGGTTGGCGACGGTTTGGGCAATCCCAGCAAAGTCTTGCGCGACGGTGGCTTTAAAGTTGCCGCCGCCTGCGATCGCTTCGCGGGCCGGGTCGATGGCGTCCAGACCCACAATGGCGATGCCTTCGTCCTGCCGGCCGAGCGACTCGATGGCTTGCAGCGCACCAAGGGCGGGTTCATCCCACGCTGCCCAAATGCCGGCGATGGATCCTGCCTCTGGGTTCGCGGTGAGGACGGCTTCGACAGCGTTGCGGGCGTTTTCAAGCGGTCCTGGGACTTCGACAAAGATCTCGTCGACGACCTCAATATCGGGCGTGTTGTCGAAGATGGCGCGGGCGATCGCGCCGCGTTTCTGCACCGGGGCGTACGGCGGGTGGACGAGCATGACGACGCGACCTTCACCTTCAAGGGCGTCCACGAGGTACGTCGCGGTCTGGGCAGCCATGGCGTAGTTGTTGCTGGTGACGTCGGCCTGCAGGCCGACAAGGCTGCCGGCATCCAGGCCGAACACCGGCACGCCGGCGTCGCTTGCGGTTTGGATGGCGGCGGGGACCAGTTCAGGGTTGGCGGACAGGACGATGGCGTCCACGCCTTGCAGGACAACGTCCTGGATGCGGCTGTCCAGCGCACCGACATCACCGGCGGTGTCGATGACGTTGACGTCATGGCCGAGGTTGGTCAGGGCCTCTTCGACGCCGTCCACCATGATTTTGGTGGTGGCGGACGCGAGGTACGGCGTCAGGACGGCCACGGTGCCGGCTTGGGCAACCGCGAAGGTTAGGGAGAGGGCAATGGCGACAACGAACCGGCTGAGCAAGCGTGGCATGCAAACCTCCAAGGGGTGGGGCGAACGCCCGACATTTCATGTGTGTACGCCGCTAGCCTACCCTGCGTGGGTGCAAGACGGCACGGGTGAGCCGTGGTGGGTCCTGCTGCCGTGGCGGTCAATGACGCCAAGGGCACCGTCATTATGCTCGGTGCGAACCCTGGTGTGAGGGTTCACAAAGCACGTAAGCACGTGATTTACTTATTTATTGTGAAAATTAAATACATTATGGTCGGTCGGGTTTTGTTCACCACCTTGGCACTGCTTGTCTTACTTTCCGGTTGCGGATCGGGGGGCGGTTCCGCGGGCGGATCAAGCACCACCCCGGACACCAACACCGAAGGCAATACCGAAGGACCGTTACCGCCACCCCCCGAGCCAACGTATGAGTCTCCGGACCGCTACATCGACGTCACAGGCGACCGCGCGTTGGTGTTCACCGCGGCTGGGCAGAACGCCACCATCGAAGCGGTGGTGAGACGAACCAACGACGACAGCGAAATCGAAGGCGCAACGATTACCTACGCGTCGTCCGATGCGGCTGCCTTCAGCGTCACCGCTGGCGGCACCGTCACCGCGAACACAGCAAACATCGGATCGGCGACGATCACCTTGAGCACCGACGGTGCGTTTGATACAGCCGTCTCAGCCGCTTTTGTGGAGCTCACGGATGCCGCGCGGTTTTTGGCGTCCGATCAAATTGTGGAGCACACGCCTAAGTCCAAAGAGTTGCGCCTCTCGTCCGCGTTGGATGTGAAGGTGGACGACATCGTGGTAAGCGGCGACCGCGCCGGCGTGATGGCCAGAATCACTGGCGTCGCCGATGATAGTGAGATTGGCACAATCCTGTACAACTACGAAGAAGCCACACTCGACGAGACAGTGGAGAGCATGGACGTCACCGTGCAAGGCGCACCGGTCCGCGCGGTGGCAAGGCTGTCCGAGGACGGCCTGACCACCTACTCGCTTCAAGATGCAAGCTCTAATGGCCCGTCCCTCATGCCGATGGCCATCGGCGGGTTTGTCTGCGAGACTGAAAGCGGCGATGACGTCAACGTCAACATTGAAGGTTCCTACCTGGACTTTGATATCGAATTTGCTCCCGTGGTTCGCTTGGTTCGTAACGGGCTCACCGTCGAAAACTTTGACTTGTATGTCGACGGTAGCGCCCGCTTCGACGCCCGCAGTGGCACGCTTACCATTCCCCGCGTCAGTGGCGAGGTGACCTGCGAGCAGGAATACCGCACGCTGCCGGCGGGCAGACTTCCCGTCTTTGGACCGTTCAATATGGCCTTCACCTTCAAGCCCTCGTTTGGCTTCGAAGCGTCCACAGCAGCCGGCGCAGGCAGCTTGGCCGTGACCGGCCCCACGCTCGATGTCGGCTTGGACACCACGGCCGGCGTCACGTACGACACCAGCGGGTTTTCGAATGTGTCCAGTTTTCAGCGGACCGGATCCGGTTTGACTTGGGGACGGTACGAAGGAGACGTTGACGGGGCGTTTGAAGCAGCGGTAGAGCCGTACCTTAAGGCGGTCTTCAACGTTTCTGCCGCGGTTGGGCCGCGCAGCCTGGCCGATTTCGAACTGGTTGAGGTCAAGGTCGGTGGTAAGGCTGATCTGTCGCTGGCAAGCCCCATCGACCCTCTGGTGCGCGGCTACACCGGACCGCAGTGGGAGCTGTTTGGCACCTATTCGGGCAGCCTGGATCCTCTGCTTGAAAACGTTCAATCCGGTATTCAACCTGTCCTCAATCTTGTAGGTATCGACGCCGATATCACCAGCGTTGACGCGGAGTTATTCTCAGACGAATACAAGGTCTCGGAAAGCCCCAAACCCAAAGCGGAAGCTTCCACCGGCACGACCCCCGACCACACCATGTCGCTGGTTTCCTCGGACGCTGGAGACGGGACGGTGCAGTTCGTGGCGTATAGCGCCAACCCGCTGGCCGCCACCTCCACCGGGTCCGTCGTCGCCACCGCCAACGCAACTGGAACCCACGCGCATGTGCGCTGGACGCCCAGTCTCGCCCAGCGCGGCACGCGCGAGATTCGCGCGCGGGCGTACGACGAGCCGTTTGGATCACTGGGTTTGCCTTACGCCAAGGACCAGGGTTGGCTGTTCGACCCTAACCCCGTCACCAACCGCGCCTGGGTGGAACGAACGGTGGGCGAGAACGCGCCGGTGGGCGATCCGTTTGACAACTGGGTCGGCCTCGGTGCAGACAACATCGACCGGAATGTCGACCAAGTTCGCGTCACCTGGCACGACGGTGACCAAACCCAAACACAGGTTGTGAACAAGGCCGAAAACGCTGCCGGAGTCGACGCGTTTGAGGCCGAGATCTCGACCGAATTCAGTGAGGGCGGCATCAACTACCAAGAGGTTTCTTTTGAGTACATGGACGGCACCTATATTGACGACCGCAGCGTGCCCGTGCTGGTCGGCGCGGTGTTTCCTGAAACCACAGACGACGTGTTCGAACCGGTATTGACCAACATATTCGTTGTCAACCTTGGTGGCAGAAGCGAGGACTTTCGGTTCGGGACGATTGTGGTTGGCGACCCGAACCTGCGCTTGGTGCGTGGCCGAACCTACCGCTTCATCAACATCACTGAACCCGCGGTGGATTTTTGGATTAAGTACCGCAACCTGCCCGGCGAGGAACACGCCCTTCCAAAACACTACATCTTAGGTAGAGAGCCCACCTCGCGTAACGGCGCGACATCCGACCCGATCACGTTCATCGTGCCAGACGACGCACCCAACATTCTCTACTACAGAAGCGACATGCAGCCAGCCATGAACGGGGTGTTTTACATCGTCGACGGCCCTTAAGGGCACGCAACGCCAGGGAGTGGACCTTCAAGCGGTGGTGGTACCTTAGGTGTAATACCTAGGAGGTTTCTGTGAAGTATGCGTTCGTACCGTTTCAAAAGTACGCCACCTTTTCGGGTCGTGCCCGCCGCGCTGAGTATTGGCAGTTCACCCTCGCGACCGCCCTCATCTCCCTGGCGCTGACCGGTTTGGACGCCCTCACCGGCACCTACTCGGTCGCCACCGGTTTCGGCTTCTTAAGCGGACTGTTCTCGCTGGCGCTGATTGTGCCGTTCGCTGCGCTGTACGCCCGGCGGTTTCACGACTTTGGTTGGTCAACCTGGTGGTTGCTGATCCTCCTCGTGCCCATCGCCAACGTCGCGTTCCTGCTCGTCCTGGGCTTTAAAGACTCCGACGTGGGTGAGAACCGTTACGGCCCAAGCCCGAAGCCAAAACCTGAAACGGCGGTCGGCGCAGAGACGCCTGCTGCCGCTCAAGACCCACCCACCGTGCGGGGTGGCGAGACCCGCGACCAAGCCTGAACACATAAGCCTCACCCCTGACTCGGCGCACCACACGCACGTGTCTACTGCCCTGGGTACACTCAGAACTGTTCCGAGGCTCCGGAACACGCACGCTTCACCGGCACGTTCGAAGCGACCCGTTCGCTCACCTGCCGTCTTGCGGATCACCGAAGTGCGCGTGCGCCGAAGGTTGACGCGGTCCCTGGCCCCCCGTCCGGCAGCCTCGACGGTCCCGCCCCCAAGCGGCACCGAGCGAAGGAAAACCCATGTGTGGTTTTGTCAGTCTGTGGAACGCCGGCGACCCCGAACTCGCAAGAAGCATGATCGAACGGCTCACCCACCGCGGCCCCGACGACGTGCAGGTCGAACGCTTAAGCGGCGCGCCGGTTGTCATGGCCCACTCGCGCTTGTCCATCATCGGTCCTGATGACGGCACGCAACCCATCGAACGTGCAGGCGACATGCTTGTCGTCAACGGCGAGATCTACAACCACGAAGACCTCCGCGCCATCCTGAACGAGGACGCGTTCGATACCGAAAGCGATAGCGAGTCGGTCCTGCACCTGTACAGAAGTGGCGAAGCGCGCTGGATTTCGAAGCTCGACGGCATGTTCGCGTTCGTGCTCGCCACCAAAGACCGCATCATTGCCGCCCGCGATCCCCTCGGCATCAAGCCGCTGTACGTCGCGAAGCTCGGTGACGGCTTGGCGTTCGCGTCCGAACTCAAAGCGTTCGACGGGGTGCCTGTCGATTCGGTGGAGGCGATTCCCCCCGGCAGCCTCATGGACAGCCGGACCGGCATGCGCACCTGGTACCGCGTGCCGCACGGCGCAGCCGAACCGGAAGAAGGCCACGATCTCAACCATACGGCCCAAGAACTTCGGTACGTCCTCGAGGCGGCGGTTGAGAAGTGGATGGTGGCGGACGTGGAGGTCGGCAGCTTCCTCTCAGGTGGGCTGGATAGCAGCCTGATCGCTGCGATCGCGCAGCAGGTCCGCCGCAAGGCAGGCAAAAGCCCACTGAAGACCTTCTCGGTCGGCCTGGCGGGAAGCCCCGACCTGAAAGCCGCCCGCGCGGTCGCAGAACACATCGGCTCAGAGCATCACGAGCACGCGTTTACCGCTGCGGACGTGCAAAACAACCTTGCGCACGTGATCTACCACCTAGAAAGCGCGGATGTGGATTTGGTGCGCTCAGCGATCCCCACACTGTTCGCCGCCCGCCTGGCACGCAAGCACGTCAAGGCGGTCCTGACCGGCGAAGGGGCGGATGAACTGTTTGCCGGCTACACCTACCACCACGGTTACGTCGATGATCCGCGCGCCTTGGCGGATGAGCTCACGCGCGGCCTGACGAGCATGCACAACATCAACCTGCAGCGCGTCGACCGCGTCACGATGGCAGAAAGCCTTGAGGCACGCACGCCGTTTCTGGACCGTGACCTGATCGACTTCTCCCAGTCGATTCCTGCCAGCCTCAAGCTGTGCCGCACCAACCCAGAAGCGGCCGAGAGCACCGGCCCGACGACCGAGAAGTGGATCTTACGTAAAGCCTGCAGCGACCTGCTGCCGCAAGATCTGGTGTGGCGCAAGAAAGCCCAGTTTGATGAAGGCTCCGGCACGGTAGACGCCCTGCAGGGCGCCTTGCAAGAGATCACCGGCTTGGCGCACGTGGACCGCGACGAGGAGGGGGCGGTGTACGAAGCGATCTTGCGTGAGCGCTTTGAGGATCCCGAGCGGATCTTGGAGGCGGCCGGCACGTGGGAGAGCGACGAGCGGGTGGATGTCGCCGCGTCCTAACCGCCATCCACTTACCTTGCGTTCATGATGTGGGGTTGACCGCATCGCGGTAGCGTCCCGCATGCGCTTTGCGATGCAACCCCTCCGCGGTGCCTTGGCGGCCTTGCTGCTGACTTCCAGCATGGCGGCAGCCCAATCCGTCACCCCCATCCATGCCGTGCAAGGATCCGGCGCCAAAACGCCACTGGATCTGCAGGTGGTCACCATCGAGGCGGTGGTGACCGCCGACTTAACAGGCTACGACCGCCTTGAGGGCTTTTACCTGCAAGAAGAGGCCGCCGACTGGGACAACGACCCTGCCACCAGCGAAGGCATGTTCGTGCGCGCTGCGCGCGCTGACGTCACGGCTGGCGACCTGGTCCGCGTCACCGGTACCGCCTCTGAGGCGTACGGCCAAACCACACTCCTGAACCCGACCGTTGAGACCGTCACCACCGGCGTGCCGTTGCCGCCGGTCACGCCGGCAGCCATGCCCGTCGAACAGGTGGAAGACTGGGAACGCTTAGAGGGCATGCGGGTGCGTTTGGACGGCCCGCTGATCGCCAACGACCTCTACAACCTCGGTCGTTTTGGCGAGGTGCTGCTCTCTAGCGGCGGGCGTTTGCGCACCCCCACCGATGTCGCCGCCCCCGGCGACGCTGCACGGGCGGTGGAGCGCCGTAACGCCCGCCGGTCGATCGTGCTGGACGACGGCCGCAACACCCAAAACGCGACGCCCGTTCCGCACGGCATCACGCCAAGCCGGCCCATCCGAGCAGGCGACACGCTCGAGACCGTCACCGGCATTCTGGCGTACGGGTTTGGTCGCTACCGCCTGCATCCCACCCAGCCGGTGGCGTTCGAGCCCACCAACCCAAGGCCAGCGGTTCCTGCGCTTGACGGCGACGTGCGCCTGGTCACCCTCAACGTCCAAAACCACTTTGTCACCCTTGACACGTCCGGTGCGGGCTGCGGCCCCAGCGGTCAGCTGGACTGCCGCGGTGCCGATTCAGCCGCCGAGTTTGAGCTGCAAACCGCCAAGCTGGCCGCCGTCCTTGACGCCCTCCAGCCCGACATTGTTGCGCTGGTCGAGACCGAAAACGACGGCGGGCAGGCCGCCCAAGTCCTCGCAGATGCCCTGTCAGATGCTGCAGGGGTGACCTACCAGGTGGTGCCTGGCGGGCCGTACGGCACCGACGCCATCCGCCAGGCGTTTCTCTACCGCCCGGACGTGGTCGGTCTCGAGGGCGATACCGAAGTGCTGGACGAGACGGTCGACCCGCGTTTTCTTTCAAGCAAGAACCGCCCCGCGCTCGCGCAAGCGTTCACGCACCGCGCCAGCGGTGAGGCGTTTGTCGTGGTTGCCAACCACCTCAAAAGCAAAGGCAGCAGCTGCACCGGCGTGGGCGACCGCGACCAAGGCGACGGGCAAGGCAACTGCAGCGGCGTCCGCAGCGACGCCGCACGCGCCATGGTCGACTGGCTGCCCGCCACCTTCGGGGAGACCCTCGCAGACCGGGCGCTCATCACCGGTGACCTCAACGCCTACCGCATGGAGGACCCCATCGGTATCTTGCAGGACGCCGGATTTCAGGACCTGCTGCCCCCAGAAGCCCATACGTACGTGTTCTTCGGGCAGGCAGGCCGGCTCGATCACGCCCTCGCCGCACCCGCACTGGCACCGCACGCACAGGCAGCTGTTTGGCACGTCAACAGCGATGAAGCGCGCCTGTTCGATTACAACCTCGAGTACGACCCAGAGGCGTTTAAGTCGGAAGGCCTGCACCGCAGCAGCGATCACGACCCCATCCTCATCGTGTTGACCTTCGACTGAGCCACGCGCACGCCTAAGCGGTACCGTAAGCGGCGTGACCGCACCCAACGATCGTTCGTTTGAAGGCACGCCACCGCTGCTTCGGTTGTGGCGTTACGCCGGCTCAAGCCGCCCCCGCATCCTCCGCGCGGCGCTGTTTAGCGTCCTCAACAAAACCTTCGACTTGGCACCCCCGTTCCTGATCGGCGTGGCGGTCGACTCCGTGGTCGCGCGCGACGCATCGTTCTTAGGCAGCCGCTTTGGTTTGACCGCCGGTGAGCAGTTGTGGGTCCTGGCGGCCGTCACGCTCGTGGTGTGGGGCCTTGAATCCGTCACCGAGTACCTGTTTCAGGTCGACTGGCGTGACCTGGCGCAAACCCTGGAGCATGAGCTGCGCGTCGAGACGTACGACCACGTGCAGTCGCTTGAGGCCAGCGTGCTTGAGGCCCGCACCACCGGTGGGCTGATGAGTGTCCTCAACGACGACGTCAATCAACTTGAGCGTTTTTTGGACGTCGGCGCGAACGAGGTGCTGCAACTCGTGACGACGGTGCTGCTGCTCGGCGCGTTCTTCTTTTTTGCCGCCCCCGGGGTGGCTTGGTTGGCGTTCCTGCCGATCCCGCTCATCGTGTGGGGTTCGCTGCGGTTCCAGCGCCGCATGGCGCCCCGCTACGCCGCCGTGCGCGGTGAGGTTGAAACCATCAACCAAGATTTGAGCAACAACCTGGCCGGCCTGCCGGTCATCAAAAGCTTTACGGCGGAAGCCCGCGCGACGGAGCGCATCGCATCAGCCAGCGAACGCTACCTGGTGGCGAACCGGCATGCGATTCGCTTGTCGAGCCTGTTCGTGCCGCTCATCCGCATGGCGATCGTGCTCGGGTTCATGGCCACCCTCGTGTGGGGCGGGCAGCTCGCGCTTGCGGGCACCATCAGCGTGGGGATTTTCAGCACGCTGGTGTTCATGACGCAGCGGCTTCTGTGGCCGCTGACGCGGCTTGGTCAGACGTTCGATCTCTACCAGCGCGCGATGGCGTCCACCCGCCGGATCTTTGCGCTATTGGACACGCCCGATGGCATGCAGGACGGCACTGCCCAGGTCCCCAAGCCGCTCAAGGGCCGCCTGGCGCTTGAAGGGGTGCACTTTGCGTACGACGGCGGGCCGGACATTCTGCGTGGTTTGGATGTGACGTTTGAAGCGGGCCGCACCACGGCAATTGTCGGGTCGACCGGCGCGGGCAAGTCGACCCTCGTCAAGCTGTTGCTGAGGTTTTTTGACCCTAGCGAAGGACGCGTCACCCTGGACGGGGTGGACCTGAAGGACCTTGACCGCAAGGCATTGCGCCGTCATGTGGGCTTGGTGTCGCAGGACGTGTACCTGTTCCACGGCACGGTGCGCGACAACCTGCAGGTGGGACGTCCGGACGCCAGCGACGCCGAACTGCAGGCGGCTTGCGAGGCAGCCGAGGTGTGGGACTTTGTGGCAAGCCTGCCAGACGGTCTTGACACGGTGGTGGGTGAACGCGGCCAGCGCCTGTCGGGCGGGCAGCGGCAGCGCCTATCGATCGCCCGCGCGATCCTCAAAGACCCGCCTGTGCTCATCTTGGATGAGGCGACGAGCGCCGTGGATAACGAGACCGAAGCGGCGATCCAACGGTCGCTGGCGCGCGTCACAGCCGGCCGGACGACCATCGTGATCGCCCACCGCCTGTCGACGATCCGGCATGCGGACGTTATCCACGTCCTTGAGCACGGTCGTCTGCTTGAGTCCGGTCGTCATGAAGCGCTGGTGGAGCGCGGCGGCGTGTACGCCGGATTGTGGGGCGTGCAGACCGGCGAACGGACGCCGCAACCTCCTGCTTGACAGGCCCATGACCGGCGCGTGCCGGGGAGGCCGTAGGCTCACGCCATGGCCACCACCGTCCTCATCATGATCGACGGCCTTGCCGCCGATGATCTCAACGACCGTCCGCACGACTTGCCGACCCTCACCGCGTTAGGCGAGCGGGGCATGCGCGTCACGCGCCTTCAAAGCGACCTCCCCGCAACGAGCCTGCCGGGTCGTACCGGCATCGTGACCGGCGTGCCGCCAAGCACGCACGGCATCTTTGGCAACAGCATCCTGGACGGTGAGGCGTTTCGATACGCCAACCCAGACGATGTGCGCGTCCCGACGCTTGCCCAGAGAGCGAAAGAGGCTG
>CAJXNS010000020.1 GCA_913057165.1 uncultured Trueperaceae bacterium | reverse complement strand
CCCTCCTGCTCGCCGTCGCCCTCGCCGTGGCTGCGGTCCCAGAAGGCCTGCCGGCGGTCGTGACCGGCGCGCTGGCGCTTGGGACGCAGCGCATGGCGAAACGCAACGCGGTCGTGCGGCGCCTCGCGGCGGTCGAAACGCTGGGCTCCGTGGACGTGATTGCGGCCGACAAGACCGGCACCCTGACCGAAAACCGCATGCGCCTGCAGCAGATCGTCCCCGCCGCAGCAGACGGCCGGCCGGGAGACCCAAGCCCGAAGGGCGATCGTGCGCTGCTTGAGGCGGCCGTCCTGGCGAGCGACGGGGACCCAGAAGCCGTCCGGGTTGACCCGATCGAACGCGCGCTGTTCGATGCCGCAAGCGACCAGGGCGTCTCCCCTGCGGACGTGCGCGACGCAAGCAAGGTCCTGGACGGCCGGCCGTTCGATGCGGAATGGGCGTTCGTGCGCGCCACCGTCGAGGCGGATAACGGTGAGGTGTCGTACTACAAGGGCGCCCCCGAGGCGCTCCTGCCACGCTGCGAGATCGGCGAGGATGCCGCCCACGCTTGGCGCCGCCAGGCAGACGACCTCACCGCCGACGGCGCGCGGGTGTTGATGGTGGCCAAGGAGGACGGCCGCAGCGAACACCACCTAAGGCCGCTTGGGCTCATGGCGTTTCACGACCCGCCGCGCGAGGGCGCACGCGAGTCGGTCACCAGCGTGCAGGCGGCTGGGGCGCGCATGATCATGATCACCGGCGACCACCCCAACACCGCCAAAGCGATCGCGGCAGGTTTGGGGTTGCCGCACGCCACGCTTGCGACCGGCCAGGATGTGGCGCGCCGCATCGAGGACGGCACGCTGACCGACGTGGACGTGTTCGCGCGCACCCAACCCGAACGCAAGCTGGACGTCGTCAACGCCCACCAGGAGGAAGGTGCCGCGGTCGCCATGACGGGCGACGGCGTGAACGACGCGCCCGCCCTCCGTAAGGCCGACGTCGGGGTCGCCATGGGCGAACGCGGCAGCGACGTCGCCCGCGAAGCGGCCGACCTGGTCTTGCTGGATGACGACATCACCACCCTCGTCAAGGCGGTCGAAGAAGGCCGCAACGTGGCGGCCAACCTGCGGGCGTTCGTGCGGTTTTTGTTCGCTGCGAACTTAGCGGAGGTTCTCGCCGTATCCGCGGCGGTGGTCGCTTCTTGGTTCGCCCGCGAGGGGGGCGGGGTGATCGTGCCACTCACCGCCTCGCAAATCTTGTGGATCAACCTGATGACCGACGCCCTGCCGGCGTTCTCGCTGGCGCTGGACCGCCGTCCGGAACTGATGCAGGACCCACCGAAGGCCGCCAGGGCGGCGCTGCTGTCGCCCGCCACGCAGCGGTTTGTGCTCCTAAACGGCCTGCTCTTGGCGGGTGTGTCGCTTGCCACGTACGCCTGGTGGCCCGCCCTTGGGTTCCCGCCTGAGGCGGCTTCCACGGGTGTGTTTTTCATTCTGCTGCTCGGTCAGTTGACGCTGATCGATACCGCCCGGCGTGAACGACGCCGTCCGTCCGCCAACCGGTTCTTGCGTGCCGCGCTCGCGGTATCGCTGCTGCTGCAGGCTGCCGCCTACCTCACGCCAGCCTTGCGTGTCGCCCTCGATCTGCGGCTGCTCCCCTTAGCGGCCTGGCCGGCGGTCGCAGCGGCGGTCGCGCTCGTCTGGGCGGTCAGCCACCTGCTGAAGCCCCTCACCAGGCCGCGTGTTTCGTGAGGGACAACCGTCCACCCGAGCAGCGGTTGAACTAAGGTGCGACGGCAACCCGTCACACGAAGGGACTGAGATTCATGCGCATCGCTTACGCCACCGACTTTTCCGCCGCGGCCGCCAAGGCCCACCCGCTGGCCGTCTCACTCAGCGAGCGTTTAGACGGCACGCTTCACACCGTGCACGTCCTCGAATCGTACGCGGCGGATACGCACCGCCACCTCACGCCCGGCGTGAACCCACTCGATGAGACACGCCTGACGCAGGTGCGTGAGGAACGCGCTGAAGAAACCAAACGCATTCAAGAACGCCTGCAGGCGTTGGCGGGCGAAGGGGGCGACTGGGACCTGCGCTTTGGTGACCCGGTGCGTGAACTGCTGCAGGTCGCGAACGCGTCGGACGTCATGGTGATGGGCGCGCACGGCGAGAACCGCCTGGACGCCTACTTTTTGGGTGGCGTCGCCGGCCGGCTGGTCCGCCGGACGTCCATCCCGACCCTGACCGTCCGCGAAGAGTCGAGCGTCACGGCGGTCCGCCGGATCCTGCTTGCGACCGACTTCTCAGACGCCGCCACGCACGCGTGGCACGCCCTTGAACCGTGGCGCGCAGCCGGCGTGGAGATGCACGCCGCACACGTGCGTGACGCCCCGCGCTACCGGCAAGACGAGGCGTACAAGACGCAAGCGCACGAGGCGCTTTCGGAACTGGTGGGCGACGCCGCACGCACGCACGTCCTGGACGGCCAGGTGGCGGAAGTCCTGCCGGCCTACGCCAGCGAGCACGGCTTTGACGCGGTGGCGGTCGGCATGCGCCGGCGGCCTGGACCGCTGGGGGTGCTGCTCGGCAGCCGCGCCGACGCGCTCATCCGCTCAAGCGACGTGCCGGTCTTAAGCGTGCCAGCCCCCCAGGAGTAAGGCTGCAGGCTAGCCGGCCGTGGCGCGCGCCACCAGCTCTTGCGCTTCCTCGAGGAGCGTGCTGGCGTGCGCGCCACTGCGGAAGCTTTCGGCGTACACCTTGTAGATCGGTTCGGTCCCCGACGGACGCGCAGCAAACCAGCCGGCGTCCGTCTCGACCTTCAGCCCGCCGATGGGCGCCTCATTACCCGGCGCGTGCGTCCGCACCGCCGTGATGGGGTCCCCACCGAGGGCGGTCTGTGTCACCCGGCTGGCGTCCAGCTGCGCGAGGGCGGTACGTTCCTGCAGCGTCGCAGGCGCGCTGGCGCGGGCGGCGTACGGCCGGCCGTGCTGACGGCACAGCGCCTCATACCGTTCGGCTGGGTTGGTGCCGGTGACGGCCGTGATCTCCGCCGCCAGCAGCGCAGCCGTGATGCCGTCCTTATCGGTCGTCCAAACGCGGCCGTCAAGCCGGTTGAAGGTCGCACCCGCCGACTCCTCGGCTGCAAACACGATGCGGCCGCCGGTGAGGCCGTCGACGAACCACTTAAAACCCACCGGCGTCTCCACCAAAGGACGCCCGTGCGCGGCCGCCACACGGTCGATCAGGCGGGTGGTGACCACCGTCTTAGCAAGGCCAGCCTGGGCCGGCCAGTCTGGGCGGTGTCCCGCCAGGTAGTCCGCGGCGACAGCCAGGTAGGCGTTCGGGTTCATGAGCGCCCCGCCGGCGACAATGCCGTGCCGGTCGACGTCGGGGTCGTTGCCGACCGCCAGGTCAAACCGGCTGGCGTGCTCCACCAGGCCGGCCATGGCGTGCGGGCTGCTGCAGTCCATCCGGATTTTGCCGTCACCATCAAGCCTCATGAACGCAAACGACGGGTCGATGCGGTCCTGCACGACCGTCAGGTTGAGGTTGTAACGCTCCGCAATCAGCGGCCAAATCCAGGTGGCCGCACCCCCCAGCGGGTCGACGCCCACACTCAGTCCCGAGGCGGCCACCGCGTCGAGACGCAAGACCGACCCGAGGTCGTCGACGTAAGGGCCGACCAAGTCCACCTCGTGGGTGGTGGCCGCTTCGCGTGCGGCAGCAGGATCGAGCATCACAATCCCGTCCGAACCCGCCTCAAGCCAGGCGTTGGCGGCCTCTTCGATACGGCGCGTCAGGTCGCTACCGGCCGGCCCACCGTGGGGTGGGTTGTACTTAAGCCCACCGTCATCGGGCGGGTTATGCGACGGGGTGAGCAGGATGCCGTCGGCACGTTCGAGACCGCCTGCGTTGCGCGCCAGGATGGCGTGCGAGGCCACGGGCGTTGGGACCGGCCGGCCGTCCGGCTGGAGGTGCACCGTCACGCCGGCAGCCGCAAGCACCCCCAAGGTCGTTTGAAACGCCGGTTGCGACAGCGCGTGCGTATCGGCGGCCAGCACCAGCGGCCCCGATATGCCGTCCTCAGCGCGAACGGCGGCGATGGCGGCCGCGATCGCTTTGACGTGCGCTTCGTTGAACGCCCCGTCTAACGACCGTCCGCGGTGGCCGGACGTGCCAAACGACACGCGCTGCTGCGGTTCGCTGGGGTCGGGTTGCACCGACGTGTAGGCGCCGATGATGGCGTCCACATCGGGAATGAGGTCTTTTGGGACCGGCTGGCCGGCTTGAGGATGCGGCATAAGAAACCCTCCGTGGGTGACGGTAGCAAGCAAGCTCGGGTGATTCAGGACGCAAATCGCACGCCCGCACGTGCTAAAGTTTACGACTTGGAACGCACGGCCCCGCCGTCTTGGCAGCGGCCGGCCTCGCCCAACGCGGCGACCCCTTGCGGGCTTCCTTGAAAGCGAGGAGACCTTGACCAGCGACCTGATGCAACCCAACAACGAGTGGTTAGACACCCCCGAACTGCTCGCCCTCTTCGAGCAAGGCCAAGAACGTGGCGTGCTCTCAGCCACCGCGGTACGCCGCACGCTTGCCAACCTGCAACGCGAAATGCCGGAAATTGGCGAAGAGGCCCTTGAAGAACTCCTGGAGCAGCTTGACCTTCGCGGCGTGGACGTCATCGACGACGAAAGCGCCGAAGAAGAGTACGTCCCCCCTGTCGCCGCCGCCACCGAAACGGCGGATGAGGACGAGGACGACGAAGAAGCCCTCGAGGACGACGGCAGTACCCTCGACGACACCGAAGAGCCCGACGATGCGGAACTGGACGCTGCTGAATCCGAAGCCGCGGAAGCGGCTGCGGCCGCGGCGGCTGAAACCGACGAGGAAATCCGCGCGCTTGAAGCGCGCGCCGAAGCCATGTCGGGCAACAGCGTCCGCACGGACAACCCCGTCCGGCAGTACCTGCAAGAAATCGGCCGCGTCAAACTGCTTGACGTGCGCGAGGAGATCGAGCTCGCACGCCGCATGGAAGCCGGCCTGGAGGCCGACCGGGAACTGGACGAGAACGCCGCGAAACTGGATTCACGCGAGCAGCGTCGCCTCGAGCGCATCGTCGATGACGGCGAGGCCGCCCGTGAGCACCTGATCCAAGCCAACCTGCGGCTGGTCGTCAGCATCGCCAAGAAGTACACCGGTCGCGGCATCGGCCTGCTGGACCTGATCCAGGAAGGCAACCGCGGTCTGATCAAGGCGGTCGACCGGTTCGAGTACCGCCGGCGCTACAAGTTCAGCACGTACGCCACCTGGTGGATCCGTCAGGCGGTCACCCGCGCGATCGCCAACCAGTCACGCACGATCCGCATTCCGGTGCACATGATCGAGCGGCTCAACAAGCTCAACCGGACCGCCAAGCAGCTGGAGCAGGAACTCAACCGCGAACCGACCCACGAAGAGATCGCCCGGCAGCTTGGGCCGGAATGGGACGCCGAACGCGTCGAGGAAGCGTTCAAGCTGACCCGCAAGCCGTTCAGCCTTGAGGCGCCCATCGGCGATGAGGAAGACTCCACGTACGGCGATTTCATTGCCGACGACGTGATCGACACGCCCGAAGAGGCCGCCAGCGAAGCGCTCCTGAACTCCGCTTTGGACGGTGCGCTGGGCGCGCTGCGTGAGCGTGAGGCCGAAGTGCTGAAGATGCGCAAAGGCCTGGTGGACGGCCGGCAGCACACCCTTGAGGAGGTCGGTCAGTTCTTCGGTGTGACACGTGAACGCATCCGCCAGATTGAGAACAAGGCACTACGCAAACTCAAGTACCACGAAAGCCGCACGCGTCAACTGCGGGATTTCGTCGACTGAACCGCGAGCGCACGCAGAATCGCACGCCGGGCGTCCCTTGGGGGCGTCCGGCGTTTCGGTTGTGGCAAGCCCTTGCCAGCGTCGCGCTTGACGCGCCCCTGATCGCAGGGGCGTGGGCGTGGGCGCTCGCCGTGGCGGCTGGCGTGCCGCTCAACGTGCCAACCCTAATCGGGCTGCTGATGGCAGCATGGTGGGTGTACGCCGCCGACCGGCTGGCGGACGTGCGTCACCTAACCGGGCCTGCTGGGCCACGCCACCGCACCCTGGGTGCACACCCGCGCGTCACCACCGCCCTACTGACTGCGGCTGCGTTGGTGCTTGCAGGCTTGGCGTTCTTGGTGCCGCGTTCTGCCTTACTGCTTGCAGCCGGCATTGCCGCCCTTGGCGCGGTCGGCTGGTGGCTCGGTCGGACCGGCGTCAATGCCCGTCAGGCGGACGTGAGGGCGGCGTTACTGGCCGGTGGTTTCGCGCTGGCCGCGTGGCTACCGGGCGGCTTGAGCGCCAACCTACCGGTGGCTGAGGTTGCCCTCACACTCCTGCCATGGACGGTCGTGCTGTGGTTCAACGTGCGGCTGACGGAATGGTGGGAACGCCACGAAGACGACGGCCGGCCGGCTGCCGCGGCGCCACCAGCGGGTGTGCAACGTGGCGGCTTGCTGACCGCAGGCGTGCTGCTGGCCGGTTGGGCGGCTGCGGGCACGGTTGGGTCCGCGCAGGCGCTCGCGGCCCTGCCGGCGTGGTGGGTGCACTGGCAGTTGAGCGGTCATGCGGCCACCGGGTCCAGCAAACGTGGGCTTGCCGACGCCGCCTTGCTGCTACCTGCAGTCATTTTGGTGATCCTTCACACCATTTAATAGTTCGTCTTTACAAATACTTCATGTTTCTTAACTATTGTGATTTGTGATGCATTATTTAAGCCACCCCTCCCGCATACTGCCCGTCATGACTTCAGAGCGCGGCGCCGCCGCCACACCCAAGCAAGCCCGCAGTCCTGGCGAGGACGAGGAACGCGCCCAGCTCAACGCCGAGCTCAGCCAACTCACCTTGCCGCTCATGTGGAACATGCGTCAGGACGCCATGCACGCCTTCGAACCACTCGGCATGAAGCCGATCCAAGCCCTCATCATGGGCATCATCGGCGAACGCACCTGCACCCCAAGCGAGCTTGCCCACCTCATGGAAACCACCGCCCCAATGATGTCGACCATGCTGGCCGACCTTGAGCGCCACGACCTGGTTGAACGCCATCCAGACCCAAACGACCGGCGCCGCACCCGCGTGGAGCTCACCAAACAGGGAGAACGTATGAACAAGAAGTTCGATCAGGCGTGGCAGGAAGCGAGCCTCTCGCGCACCGAACGCCTCAGTACCGATGACCTCAGGGAGCTCGTTCGGCTCTATACGCTCCTCACCGATGAGGAGGCCCCTGAGTGAAACGGTTGATCCTGATTGCCATCCTGTTCGCGTTCCACCCGGCGTTTGCCCAAGACACCCCTCCCCTTCCTGACGACGCCCGCGCGGTGATCGAAGCGGTGGCGGACCACCCGAACCTGCGGGCGGCCGAGGCGTCGCTTGAGGCGGCCCGCGCCGACCTGGCGGAAATCCGCCGGCCGGTGGCCTTGGACGCCACGGTGGGTGCCAGCAAGTTCAACTTGAGCGCCACAGGTGAGGATGAAAACATCACCGATGCCGTCATTGACGACGCCTTGGACACGATTGAGGCGGGCGGAGACGACAACCCTGAATCGTGGAACCTGACCTTTGAGGCGACCGCCACCTTCCGGCCGTTCCTGTACGGCGACCTGGCCGACGCCGGCATGCAAGCGGAACTCGCTGTCGCCGCTGCCGAGCGCCGCGTGACGCAAACCCGCGCTGCGCTTGAACAGGCGGCCCTGGCAGCCGCGGCCGGCTTAAGGGTGGCGGAGGAAAGCGTCCGCGTCGCTGAAGCCGGCCTGCAGGTCTCAGAAGCCAACCTTGAAGCCACCCGCATTCGCCTAACGTCGGGAGCCGCCACAGACACCGACGTCCAGCGCGCAGCACTGCAGCGCGACCGCTCCATCGAAAGCCTCAGAAGCGCCCGCGCACAAGCCCAACTCGCCGCCGACCGCCTGGCCGACCTGGTCGGTGGCAGCGTCACGCTGACATCCATCCCGAGCCTGCCGGTCGTTGAGGCGCCCGACCCGAACGTCATTGCTGCGCAAGACGAGGTCACCCGCGCCGAAATCGGTGTGGCCGCCGCCGGCCGGGCGTGGCTTCCCACGGGCAACATCAGCTACACGTACGCCACCGACCGGCAGAACGTCGGGGTCTCACTTGAAAGCCGGACGCTACAACCCAGCCTGACGTACAGCAACCCAGGTAACACCCAAATTCCAGCCAGCAGCATCGAGCAAGCACTGGACCCCAATCCGTTAGACCCCACCACCGGGGTGGACGTCACCGAAAACTCGTTCGCAAACCAGATCGTCACCATCGGTCTGTCCATCCCCCTCGACCCAGGCAACGCCAGCGCCCAAACGGCCGCCACGCGGCGTGTCGCGGCCGCGCAAGCCAACCTGGACAACGCACGCAGGACCGCCATGCAGGACGCCCTCAGTCGGGACGAAACCCTGCGGGCCGCCCAACAGGAAGTCATATTCGCTGAGACCGACCTGACGCTCGCCCAGCGCGACGCCAGCGACACCCAGCGCCGCGTGGACCTAGGGCTGGCAAGCGAACTAGAGCTCGAGCAGGCACGCGTTGCCGTGGTTCAAGCCGAGCTGGGCGTCCTCACCGCCAAACAAGCACGCCTCAACGCCCAACTGGCGTACTTCGGTGACCTAGGCGTACCCATCACGGAGGCAGCCCAATGACCGCTTTCACACGAATCCGCACCGGCTTAGTGGCCCTGTTCATCTTGCTGGCGGCCGGTAGCACCCAAGCGGTCACCCTGCAAGACATCCTGAGCGAAGCCAGCGGCCTCTCCGGCGTCATCAACGCCGACATCGACCGGCGCGACGCCCAAGCCACCCTCGCACGCGTCAACGAAGACCCGCTAGCGCTCCGAATCGAAACGCTCCAAGCGCAACACGCCGCGACCCTCACCGCCGCGCAGTACGAGGTCGCCGTGTACACCGCCTACCGTGATTTGGCTGATGCGTACACGTCGGCCCTTGAAGCCGAAAGCGGCCTGGCCCTGGCTGAGAGCAGCCTGGCGCTGGCAGAACGCAACCTTCAGGTCGCCCAAATCAGGCGCGATCGTGGCGCTGCGACCGACTTGGACGTGCGTGACGCCCGCAACAGCCTTGAAGACAGCGAAACGAATCTAAGCGCCGCCCAACAGGGGGTCCGCCTGGCGATGGAGCGTCTCGAAAGCCTCGTCGGTCCCGTCGAGAGTCCCCTTGAGCCGGTCGCGATCATCCCCGTGGGCCTGGCGCTGCCTGATGAAGCCGCGGTTGAGGAAGCCTTGCAGCAAAGCCCGACGCTGTTGCAGGCCACCCAAGGGGCCGAACTGGCCGCCGCATCGCTTGACGTGCTGGACCCCAGCTACGCAGCCCAACAGCAAATCGACGATGCTCGCGTGCGGCTCGAGCAAGCCAACGAAGGGGTCCGTGAGGCTGAACGTGCCCTGCGTCTACAACTGCGCAGCCTGACCGACGCCATCGAACGCAGCGAAGCTGGTTTGGCCGTCGCACGCGACGCTTTGACCAACGCCCGTGACCGCGAGGCGATCGAAGCCGACCAGCTGGAGGCCGGCCGCATCGCCGCAATCACCTTCGAACAAACACAACTCGCCACACAGCAAGCGCAAAACGCGCTGCAAACCGCGCAGCACGATCTGCTCCTCGCCTACCTCGAACTTCAAGCTCAAACCGGTTACGCCCTGGAGGGCCTCAATGCGTTCTAAACACCTGTTCACCGCCCGCCCGATCGTTCTCACCCTCGCGCTCGCTTTGACGCTGGCAGCCTGCAACCGCGGAGGTGAAGACGAAAGCGCCGCCACGGCCGGCGACGCGGGAGGGGCGGCCACGGCCGAAGCGCCGGCAGAAACGCCTGCCGAAACGCAAGCTGAGGATGAACGCCTCGTTCGCCGCGTCCGGACCGCCGTCCCCACCTTCGGCACGCTTGAAGCCAACCGCCGAGCGAGCGCCACGGTGCGTGCGCTGCAGGACGCCAACGTCGCGGCGGGCTCAAGCGGCCGGGTCGTGGGCGTTAACGCCGCAGCCGGTGACTTCGTTTCGGCCGGCACCGCCGTCATTGAGCTCGACCGTGATACTGCCGAGCTGAACCTTCAGAACGCCGAACTGTCCCTGCAGCAAGCCCAGATCGAACTCGACCGCGCCCGCCGGCAGAGTGGCGAGTCGCTGGAGCAGGCGCAAGCCAGCCTGCGGGCCGCCGAATCGAACTTGCGCAATCTGCGTGATCAGCTTGAACAAGTCCGCGAGCTGGTCGAACAGGGCGCCGCACCCCGCAACGACCTCACCAACCTTGAAGCCCAGGTCGATAGCGCCGAATCGCAGTTCGTGAGTGCCCGCGACGGCGTCGCGCGTGCGGAACGCAGCGAAGAGGAAGACCTGGCGCTGCTCGAACTGCGTCTCGAGCAAGCGCGCGTGGCGCGCGACCAGTCCGCGCAAGCCCTTGAGGAAACCCGCATTGAAGCGCCGTTTGATGGGGTGGTGGCCGAGCTGCTCGTTGAACCGGGTGAATTCGCGGCGGCGGGCAGCCCCGTGTTCCGTCTGCAGAGCGACACCGAACGCGAACTGGTGTTCAACGTCGCGCCCGAAGATGCCGCCTTCCTGCTTGCCGACGGCACCGTCGACGCCACGTACGCAGGACGCGAGCTGAGCGGCCGCATCGTCGCGAACGCCCGCCCCAGCCAGCAAGCCCGCCTGGTAGAAATTCGCGCCACGTTCGATACCGACGGTGGACCGACCGTGCCTACCGGCGCCACGGCGCAGGTGACGTACACCGTGCCACTCGCCGAAGGTTATTTGGTGCCATCGGGCGCGCTGACCAGCGAGCGTGGTCAGACGTTCGTGTTCGTCGCTCAAGACGGCATCGCGACCCGCATTCCGGTCTCCGTGCTGGGCGAATCGACCGCCACCGCAGCCATCGAAGGCGTCAGTGAGGACGACGCCGTGATTGTGCCTCTGCCGCTTGACGTGCGCGAAGGCACCCGCGTGAGGGTGGTTGAATGAATCCCCTGATCCGATTTTTCGTCCGGCGGTACGTCTTCTCGATCGCCATCTTTACCTCGATCGTCTTCTTCGGCCTAACGGCCTTCACCAGCCTCGGTGTGGACCTGCTGCCCGAGTTCGATATTCCCGTCGTCGCCGTGAACACCCTCTACGACGGCGCTGGCGCTCAGGAGACCGCAGAGCAGGTCAGCGAAACCATCGAGGACGCCATTGCCACGCTGCCGGGTGTGACCGACATCAACAGCTTCAACGGCGAAGGATTCAGTTTCGTTGTCGCCCAGTTCTCAAGCGGCATCAACGTCGACACCGCCGCGATCGACGTCAAACAGCAGATTGACGCCCTGGGCGACGCCCTACCCGACGGTGCGTCCAACCCGATCGTGCAGAAGTTCGATCCGGGCGACCAACCGATCTTGCAGGTGGCCGTCAGCGGGGCTGGTCGCAATCTTATTGATGTGCAGCGCGTGGCTGAAGACACGATCGAACCAAGCCTGCAGCAGGTCGAAGGGGTCGCCGACGTCTCCATTGTCGGTCCACTCGACCGGCAGATTCAGGTGCTGCTTGACCCCGCCAAACTGCGGACGTTCAACCTGACGCCCAACCAGATCGTGGGCGCCATTGGCTCCGGCTCTGCCACCTTCCCGATCGGCAACATCGATGTCGGAAGCGAACGCATCCTGCTGTCGCTGCGCGACCGTCCCGAAAATGCCGACGATGTCGCCGCGCTTGCGGTCGATCCTGCTCGCGGATTGACGGTCAGCGATGTGGCACGCGTGATCGATACGGTCGACACGCCCAGCGCCTTCACGCGCTTGGACGGCCGCGAGGTCATTCTGCTGCAAGCGCAGAAGGTCAGTGACGCCAACGCCGTCGATACCGCCCGTGGTTTGCGGGAATCATTAAGCGGCCTCACGCTGCCAGACGGCATCGAAACGCAGGTCGTGGGTGACACCACCGTCTTCGTTCAAAACTCTGTCAACGACACCTTCCGTGAAACCTTGCTCGCCATCGGCGCCGTGGCACTCGTGGTGCTGTTGTTCATCGGCCGGTTGGGCTCCACCTTCAGTGTCGTCCTGGCGATTCCCATCACCCTGATCGGTGCGCTGATCATCTTCAGCCTGCTCGGGTTCACCCTTAACACCGTCACCCTGCTCGCCATCACCGTGGCTGTCGGGTTGGTGGTCGACGATTCGATCGTCATTAGTGAAAACATCGAACGCTGGCGGGCCAAAGGCTACGGTCCCATCGAAGCGGTCTTTAAAGGCGCCAGCGAGGTGTCGGTCGCTGTCCTGTCTGCAACCCTGTCGCTGCTTGCCGTGTTCCTGCCGATCGGTTTCCTGCCCGGCGCGATTGGTCAGTTCTTCAGCCAGTTCGGCTTGTCGCTGGCGGCCACGATCGCAGTGAGTTACTTCGAAGCGTTGTTCTTCCTGACCGTCCGCATGGCCTACCTGCCCAACCCGCTGCCGCCCACCTGGGGCCGCGTCGGCGCGTCGCTGGCGCACATCGGTCAGGACGCACGCTGGACCGTCCGGCGTTACCGCACGCGCCTGTGGGGCCTCATTGCCGTCGTGCTGGTGGTCGCTGCCGGTCTGGACGGGCTGCGTGGCGGGGCTGCCGCATCGGCTGCTGGCCTCGAAGCGGGCGTGACTGCTGCCTTGGCACTCGCTGGTGGCGGACTGGTGGCAGCCCTGCTGCTGCCGTGGCTACTGATGATCGTCGGCATTCCAACCCGGACGCTCGCCACCCTGCTCGGGGCGATCCTGCGCACCTTGCACGAAGCCACCGACGGTCTCGTGCGCCTGTTGCGTGGCGGTTACACCCGTGCATTACGCGGGCTGCTGAACCCGTTCGGTAGCACCACCGTCCTGATCCTCGCCTTCGGACTGGTGCTCACCCTCGGTTGGGTCGGGCCGCGCATTTCGTTCAACTTCGTCAGCCAAGTCGACGCCGGCGTGAACAGCGTCAGCATCACCCTGCCGCCCGGCACGCCCCTAAACCGCACCAACCAGATCGCCAGCGAAGTGGAACGCATCGCCGCTAACGTGATCCCCGAAGCGACCAACATTCTCGCCAACGTCGGGACAGGCGGCGACTTCGGCACCAGCGAGGCCGAGCAAGCCAGCGTCACCATCGAGCTTGCCGACTTGGACACCCGCACCCGCTCAAGCTTTGAGATCGCAAACGCCCTGCAGGCCGCCCTTGATGCCGATATTGGCGAGCGCGCCCCCGAGGCGGACATCAGCGTAGCCAGCAGCGACGGTGGGGCGGTGCCGGTCGAGACCGGCTTTGCGATCACGCTGTACGCCAACAGCCTCGACACGCTGCTTGAACGTGACGAGCTGGCCCGCGAAATCCTGCGGGATAACGAGTACCTGCGCAACCCGTCATCCAGCCTGCAAGGCAGTGTGAACGAGCGGGTGTTCGTCATCGACCGTGACGCCATCCAAGGGACCGGCCTCACGACCGCCGATATCGGCTCGGCGCTGCGGACGTACAACGTCGGCGTACGCGCTGGCAACATCGACGCCGGCGGTGAAGACGTCGGCATTCAGGTGCAGGCCGACCCGCGACTGCTGGCCGACGAGCAGGCCCTGCTGAGCTTGCCGGTGTTCGCCTCGGCGCTGAACACCTGGCTACCGCTGTCCGAGATTGGGCGTTTTGAGGTGCAATCCTCACCGATCGCCATCGACCGCGCCAACGGGCAGTACATTTCTGACCTGTCGGCCGAAATTGTGCAGGGCGCCCCCGGACAGTTCCAGCTGCGGGGTGAAATCCAGCAGGCGTTCGCTGAGGCCGGCGTGACCGACGAAACCGTCCGCGCCGGAGCCGGCGTCGGCCCCGACTTCATCGGTGAACTCGCCCTATACGGCCCGATCGCGTTCGGTCTGGCGCTGCTGCTGAATTACATGGTGATCGCCAGCCAGTTCAACAGCTTTAGGTACCCGTTCTACCTGCTGCTCACGGTGCCGCTCGCCTTGGTCGGGGCGGTGTGGCTGTTCTACTTCACCGGCAGCGCCCTCGACGTCATTAGTGTCCTTGGGTTCGTCATCCTGATCGGCTTGGTCACCAAGAACGCGATTCTGCTGTTGGACGTGGTGGTTCAGGGACTTGAGGGTGACGAAACCCTCAAAGACGCCCTGGTGCGGGCAGGCGAACTGCGTCTGCGGCCGATCCTCATGACAGCACTCACGGTCATCACGATCAGCATCCCGCTGCTCCTTGGGCTTGGTGAAGGCGCCGAGTTCCGCCGGCCGCTGGGTTTGGTGATCGTCGGTGGGGTGGTGTCGTCGACCTTCCTGACCCTGTTTGTGGTGCCCGCGGCGTTCTACCGCTTTGAGCGTGGTCGCTACGAGCGCATGGCCGAGAAGGCACGGCAGGCCCCTTCCACCGAACCGGGCTCCATCGGGGCGCCCGCTGGCGCATCGGGCGACTAATCCTGCTCAGTCCAGTCTTTTTGGGTGCGTGCGGGCGGCTTTCAGGCCGCCCGCACGTCGTTTCGTCATGGTAGAGTCACGGCCGCAGTGAGGCCGGCACACCGCCCGCCGCAGACGCGGCGCCGCGGTGTTATTTGATGCCGGCTGGACCAAAACCCTGGAGGTTCCATGGATACGCTCGTCACCCTCGTTCCGCTCGCGGCCATCGCCGCCCTGCTGGCCGCCTGGGCCTTAGCCCGCGGCGTTCTTCGCAGCGAAAGCGGCAACGACACCATGAACGAAATTGCTGCCGCCGTCCGTCAGGGCGCGGCCGCCTACATGAACCGGCAGTACCGGACCATCCTGTACGTCGCGATCGCCATCGTGGCGCTTTTTATTGTGGTGGCGTTGACGCAAAGCGGGCACGAAGCGGAGCTGTGGTGGTGGACCACCGTCGGCTTTGCCGTCGGTGCGCTCTTTAGTGCCATCAGTGGTTACGTCGGCATGAACGTTGCCGTGCGGGCCAACGTCCGGGTCGCCCAAGCCGCACGCAACGGCCTACCGGGCGCCCTTAAAATCGCGTTTGACGGTGGGGCCGTGTCCGGCCTGGCCGTCGCCGGTCTGGCCCTCTTCGGCGTGTCGGGCTTCTACTTCCTGTTCGACATCGTGCTCGGCCTCGAAAACCCAGTCGAGCCGCTCGTCGGCTTCGCGTTCGGCGCGTCGCTGATCAGCCTGTTCGCCCGTGTGGGTGGCGGTATTTACACCAAAGCCGCCGACGTTGGCGCCGACCTGGTCGGCAAAGTCGAAGCCGGCATTCCTGAAGACGACCCGCGCAACCCCGCCGTGATTGCCGACAACGTGGGCGATAACGTCGGTGACTGCGCCGGCATGGGTGCCGACCTGTTTGAAACGTACGCCGTGACCGCCATCGGTGCGGTGTTCCTCGGGTACCTGCTGCCCGGTGCGGTCGTCTCCAGCCTGGTGGTCTTCCCCATGGTGCTTGGCGCGATCGCCATCATCGCGTCCGTCATCGGCATTCGGTTCGTCCGCCTCGGCGGCAGCGGCAACATCATGAACGCCCTCTATAAGGGTGTGTTCGCCAGCGCCATCCTGAGCGTCATCGGCTTCTTCGCCGCGTCGTACTTCATGCTGCGCGGCGACGCGACCGTGGCGGCGCTCGGCACCACCTGGCACGGCCTGTTCTTCGCGAGCCTGGTCGGCATTGTCGTCACCCTGCTGATCATGTTCATCACCGAGTACTACACCGCGACGCGTTTCGCGCCGGTGCGCCGCATCGCCAAGGCGTCTGAAACCGGTAGTGCCACGAACATCATCAGCGGTCTTGCGGTCGGTATGCAGTCCACCGCCGCGCCGGTGATCGTCCTTGCCATCGCGACGTTCCTCGCCTTCGTGCTCGGCGGCCTCTACGGCATCGCTGTGGCTGCCGTGGCGATGCTGTCCGTCACCGGCATGATCGTCGCCATGGACACCTACGGCCCCATCACCGATAACGCCGGTGGGATTGCCGAAATGAGCGACCTGCCAAGCGAAGTGCGCGAGAACACCGACGCGCTTGACGCCGTGGGTAACACCACCAAAGCTGTGACCAAAGGTTACGCGGTGGGTTCAGCAGCACTGGCGGCGCTGGTGCTGTTCGCCGATTACGCCGAACGTCTCGACCTTGGTGAGGCCGCCTTCCGCTTGAACGACCCGATCGTGCTCGTCGGCCTGCTGATCGGTGCGATGCTGCCGTTCATCTTCAGCGCCTTCCTGATGGAGTCCGTCGGTAAGGCCGCCGGTAGCGTCATCGAAGAGGTCCGCCGTCAGTTCCGCGACATCAGCGGCATCATGGAAGGGACCGCCAAGCCCGAGTACGGACGTGCGGTCGACATCGTCACCGCCGCCGCCCTGAAGGAAATGACCGTGCCCGGCCTGCTGGCCGTGTTCGCCCCGCTCATTGTCGGCTTCCTGTTCGGCCCGGTCGCCCTGGGTGGCCTGCTGATCGGCGTGACCGCATCGGGCCTGATGATGGCCCTCATGATGAGCAACGGCGGTGGCGCGTGGGATAACGCCAAGAAGTACATCGAAGACGGCAACCACGGCGGCAAAGGCAGTGAAGCGCACGAGGCAGCCGTGGTGGGCGACACGGTCGGTGACCCGTACAAGGACACCGCCGGCCCGTCGATCAACCCGCTGATCAAGGTGATCAACACCGTCGCGCTGATCTTCGCCGGCCTGATCGCCAGCGTGGGCGGCATCCTGCTCTAAGCCCGCACACAACCCGCCTGAAATCCAGAACGCCCCGCTTTCGCGGGGCGTTCCTTCGCATAGGAAAAGGGTGGCTGACCTGGACCAATAGGCCTTGCCACACAAGCCTTCATACTAACGTGAAAGATGTGAAAATAACGGCTCACACCACACCGAATCCGCTATTTCGGTGCCCTACAATGGGCCTTGAAAGGAGGTTCCCCATCGAAACCACGCAGGAGAACCCCTTGAAGGACGCCGCCCGCACGCACTAAAGGCTCCACCGCACTCCCCCACACAGGAGGCCACCGAGCAGCCACCAAGCGACGGGCGGCTTTCCTTGTGTCAGGCGGCATGACCCAAAACGTATGGGCTCAACCACGCCAAAACGCGTATCCTTAAACCCCATGAACCTCGAACTTGACCACCTTCTCTACGCCGGCCCGAACCTGGAGCAACTCGCGACCGACCTGGGCCGCCTCACCGGCCGGCCGACCACACCTGGCGGGGCGCACGAGCGGTTCGGCACGCGCAACCACCTGGTTGGCAGCCAAGGCGGCACCTACCTTGAACTCCTCGCACCCGATGAAGACCAGACGGGCGGGCCGTTCGCGGACGCCATCGCACCCCTGACCATGCCCAGCCTGCACGCCTGGTGCGTCCGCACGGACGACATGTCAGCCGTCGCAGACGCCCTAAAACCCCTCGGTATCGAGCTCGCCACGTTCGACATGGAACGCAAGACGGCGGACGGCGCGACCGTCGCCTGGACGTCCGGCTTCCCGCACGGTGACGCCCTGCCCGCCCTGGCGCCGTTCTTCATTGAGTGGAAGGGATCCTCCCCAGCGGACGCCCTTGAGTCCACCGTGACCCTGCGTGAACTGGCCCTCATGACCCCCGACACGCAGCCCCTTCACGCGTTCATGGAAGCCTTGGGCGGCATCGGCGGTCCAGCCGCCGTCACGGTCGAGACGCACCACGTGCCCGGGTTGCGGGCCGCTTACGTCGGCCCACGCGGTCCGTTCGCGCTGCGGGGTGCTGGGCATGGCATGCCCGCCCCACAGTTCGACTGACGTGCGTCCGTCCTAGAGGGGTTTCAGTAGCCCGACCAGCTCGCTGTGCAACCGGCCGTTGCTGGCCAGGTACGCCCCGGTATCGAGACGCATCGGCGAGCCGTCAAGCTCGCTGACCATCCCGCCGGCCTCCTGCACGATCAGGGCGCCAGCGGCGACATCCCACGCATTCAGGGTTAACTCCCAGTAGCCGTCCAGCTGCCCGCAGGCGACGTAGCACAGGTCCAGCGCGGCCGAACCAAACCGGCGGATGCCCCGCAGTTTGGGTGCCATCTGCTCAAGCTGCTTGATGTTGCGGACCTTCTCGCTCACGTCGTACGAAAAGCCGGTCGCGACGATCGCGTCGATCGCCACCTCGGTGTCGCTCACGCCGATCGGCCGGCCGTTGCGGTACGCGCCACCACCCCGCACGGCGGTGTACAGGTCACCACGCGGCACGTCGAGCACGACGCCGACCTGCAGTTCGCCGTTCACCTCGCGGGCGATGCTGACCGACCAGAACGGTAGGCCTTGCGCGAAGTTGAGCGTTCCGTCGATCGGGTCGACAATCCAGCGGGCAGCGCCGGTCCCTTCGCTGCCGTACTCCTCACCCAGAATCGTGTCGTCTGGGAAGACGTCCGCGATCGTCTTGCGGATGAGGGTTTCAGACTCCTTATCCACACGGGTGACCAGGTCGTTCACGGTGGATTTGCGGTCGATGTCAAGGTCGGTGCCGACACTGGCGCGCTGCAACGCGGCGGCCGCTTCGGCCGCCGCCACCGCCACGTCGTACGCCTTGCGGGCTTGCGCGTCAAACGTCATGGCAGGCACCGTAGCACGGGCTTAGAGGCGTTAAACGCCGTACGGCACCCACACATTTTTCACGCGGTGGGCGCGCTCCAGCCACGCCGGTCCGTAGGCGTCACGGTCGTCCGTCCAGTCGATCCGTTTGCCGCCGTTGGTCCAGGTGACCTTGAGGTTGCCCGCCGAGCGGCGTTCCACCTCCGCGCCCCCTGCTGCTGTGCCGACGTACCAGACGGCCTGCACGTCGTCGTGATCCGCCAAGGTCGCAGCCAGTTCATCCTTCGCGCCGGTCAGCAGGTTGATCGAGCCGGCCGGCAGGTCGCTGGTCTCGATCACCTGCATCAGGTCGGTGATCACAAGCGGATGACGGCTTGATGGCACCGCCACGACACGGTTACCGAGCGCCAACAGTGGCGCGACGAGACTGACAAAACTGAGGAGGGGCGCCTCATCGGGTGCGAGCACACCCGCCACGCCGTGGGGTTCCTTCATGGCGAGGGTGACCGCCCGCATGGGCACCTGGTGCACCCGGCCGTCAAGCTTGTCCGCCCACGCGGCGTAACCAAACAGCCGGCTGACGGTGGCGTCCACCTCACGTTCTGCTGCCGGTCGGCTTGCGCCCGTCAGTTGCCGCAGGCGGGCGGCAAACTCTGCGCGGCGAACCGTCAGGTTTTCAGCCAGGAAATACAGCACCTGCGCGCGGTTGTGCGCCGTGGCGGCCGACCAGCCGGTCGCCTTCTTCGCAGCCTCGACGGCGTTACGCACGTCCTTGCGGTTCGCCAAGCTGGCGGTGCCCGCCAGCGTTCCGTCCGCGCCGAGGACCGGGTAGACGTAACCACCGTCCGGCCGTGCTTGCTTGCCACCGACGTACAGCTTGGCGGTGCGGTCCACCGGGTCGGCTGGGCCGTCCACCGGGGCGGGCTCCGCTTTGGGTGTGAACGCCTCCTCCGCAAACGCCTTGCGGGCCCGGTCCGTCTTGGGCTTTAGGTACGCCGTTAGGCCTTCGATGCCGCCTTCGCGACCGAAGCCTGACTCGCGCACCCCACCGAAACCGGCGGCGGCATCGAACTGGTTCGTGCCGTTGACCCAGACGACGCCCACCTCGAGTTGGGGGGCCACATGCAGGCAGCGGTTGACGTCCTGACTCCAGACGCTGGCTGCCAGGCCGTAGCGGGTGTCGTTCGCCAGCTGCACGGCCTCGCCTGTGGTCCTGAAGGTCGTGCTGACCAGGACCGGCCCGAAGATCTCCTCACGCGCGAGGGTGGATGCAGGACTGACGTTCTCAAACAGGGTCGGCGGGAAGAACAGACCGTCCTCAGGCACCGCCCACGACGGTTGGTGACAATAAGAGCCTTCCGCCTCACCGATGGCGCACAGTTCCTGGATGCGGTCCAGTTGCACGGGCGCGACGATGGCGCCCATGTCGATCGCCTTATCGAGAGGGTCGCCCACGCGCAGGGTTTCCATGCGGCGCTTCAGGCGGGCGTGGAAGTCCGCGGCGATGCCTTCCTGCACGAGCAGCCGCGAGCCAGCGCAGCACACTTGGCCTTGGTTGAACCAAATGGCGTCCACCACGCCTTCCACCGCGCCATCGATGTCGGCATCTTCAAACACCACGAACGGGCTTTTGCCGCCCAGTTCAAGCGTCAGGCCTTTCCCGCTACCGGCGGTGGCCTCACGGATTTTGCGTCCGACCTCGGTACTGCCCGTGAAGGCGACCTTGTCGACATCGTCATGCCCCACGAGCGTCGCGCCGGTCTGCCCGTCGCCCGTGACGACGTTCAGCACGCCGGCGGGAAGGCCGGCCTCGCGGGCGAGCTCCGCGAACAACAGGGCCGTGAGGGGCGTGTGCTCCGCGGGCTTGAGCACGATGGTGCTGCCGGCCGCGAGGGCTGGGGCGGCCTTCCAGGCGAGCATCAACAGCGGGAAGTTCCATGGGATGACGCCAGCGGCGACGCCGACCGGTTCGTGGTCAGGGAACGTCTCAGTCGCGAGGCGCGCCCAGCCGGCGTGGTGGTAGAAGTGCCGCGCGACGAGGGGAATGTCGATGTCGCGGCTTTCACGGATCGGTTTGCCGTTATCAAGGGTTTCTAAGACCGCGAGCAGGCGGCTGTGTTTTTGGATGGTGCGCGCGAGGGCGTAGAGGTGCTCGGCGCGGGCTTGCGGGGTGAGTCCCGCCCAGTCAGGCAGGGCGTCCCGTGCAGCCTTCACAGCGCGGTCGACGTCGCCTTTCGTGCCTTGCGTGACGCGGGCGAGCGTCTCGTTGCGCCCTGGGTTGACCGTCTCAAAGCGTTTGCGGCCGGGGGCTTCTAGGCGGCCTGCAATGTGATGGCCGAACGTACCGCCGTGCTGCTGGATCCAGTGAAGGGCTTCCTTGGGGCTTTCTGGGGCGGGTCCGTAATCCATGGTGTTGAAGATCTCCTTCACCGTCGCTGGGTCGCTGCTCATGGCGTCTCCTTGAGGGGCGCGAGTTTCGGGTTTGGGTCGGTGGCCAGGCGGCCGTACAGGTGCAGGTCGCGGCGTTTGCCGCCGCGGTCGGTCGCCTGCCGTTGCGTGCCTTCAAACTGAAAGCCGGCGCGTTCCGCCAAACGCACCGCCGGGGTGTTGTCCGGTTCCATTTGCATCGTCAGGCGGGCGTAACGACCATCGTCAAACAGCCTGCCGGCCAGGCGGTGGGTGGCGTGCGTCATCAGGCCACGGCCGGTGGCGGCTTCGGCCAGCCAGCCGGTCAGGTCGCCCACGCCGTGGGCGGGGTCGGCGCTGGTGACCGACAGGCCACCCGAGATGCGGTCGTGCTGCCGGATGAGCAGCGTGAGACCGCGTCCGCGGGAGGCCACGGTCGTGGCGTGCCCCACCCATTCGGCGGCGTCGCGTTCGGTGCGCATGCGTTTCGGCCAGGCGTGCGTGCGCTGCAAGCGTTCGCGTTCGCCTTCCACCACCGCCAGCAAGGCGGTCTCGTCACCCGGTTGCGGCAGCGTGAGCCGCACGCCGGGCGTGACGTCCAACCCGAAGCGTGCGGGGTTGCGTGGACCGCGCCATTCGCTGGCGAGCATGGCGTACTGCAGGTGGTCGCGGCGCTGGCCTGCCCGGTCGACCGCCTGCCGCAGGGTGCCCTCCAGGGTGAAACCTAAGCGTTCAGGCACCCCGCGGCTGGCATGGTTTTCGGGCTCCATGCGGATGATGACGCGTTGCATGCGGTAGGTGCTGAAGAGCAGACCAACAAGCGCCTCAGTCGCGCGCGTCATGATGCCGCGGCCGGTGGCGTCCGCCGCCAGCCAGTAACCGATCTCGCAGACCCGGCTGACCGGCTGGACGTCATGAATGCCGAGCATGCCGACCAGGCGGCCGTGTTCACGCACGCCGAAACCGAACCCGGCGTCTTTCCTCCCGAAGCGTTGCAGGTTGCCTTCAATGAAACCCTTCGCGTCGTCCTGGGTGTACGGCCGGGCGGCCCACGGCAGGAACTGCCCGAGGTGGCCTGCGTTTGCGGTCACGACCGCATGCAGCTCAGGCGCGTGGCCTGGCTCGAGCAGGTGAAGCGTGAGGGTGTCATCGATCGGGTGCTGCAGCATCGGCGCCTTAAGCGAGTGGTTGGTGGTGGGCGGCGGCGTAACGACCGGTGACGTGATGCTCAAGCTGCCGTTCGATATCGCCCAGCAGGCTTGAAGCGCCGAAGCGGAACAGGTTGGGGTGCAACCAGCGGTCCCCCAGTTCGTCCTTGATGAGGGCCAGCCAGGCGAGCGCTTGCTTGGCGGTTTTAATGCCGCCTGCGGGCTTGAAGCCCACCGTGTGGCCCGTCACGTCGTGGTAGTGCCGCAGGGCACGCACCATCGTGAGGCTGTTGACGAGGGTGGCGTTGACCGATTCTTTGCCGGTGCTGGTCTTGATGAAGTCCGCACCCGCCATCATGGCCACCCAGCTGGCTTTGGCGATCACGTCCTGCGTGCCGAGCTCACCCACGGCGAGGATGACCTTCATGTGGGCGCTGCCGCAGGCGGCTTTGAACTGCGTAAGTTCCTCATGGAGGGCCGCCCAGTTGCCGGTCAAGGCGTGCTCGCGGGTGATGACCACGTCGATCTCGTGAGCGCCTTGCTCAACCGCCCAAGCGACCTCCTGAATACGCAGCTCAAGCGGCATCAGGCCGGCTGGGAAACCAGTCGCGACCGACGCGACGGGAATACCGCTGCCTTTTAGGTTCGCTGCGGCGTGCGGCACCATCGTCGGGTAGACGCAGACGGCGCCGGTGGTGATGCGTTCGTCTTGCATACCGAGGGCGGACAGGACGTCGTGACGCACCGGGTTGCGGGCTTTGGCGCACAGGCGTTGCACCCGGCCGGGCGTGTCGTCACCGGCTAGGGTGGTCAGGTCGATCATGGTGACGGCTTTAAGCAGCCAGGCGGCCTGGTGGTTCTTCTTCACCGACCGGCGGGCCGGCAGGGTGGCGGCACGCCGCTCGCTGGCGCTCAGGTTGACGCGCAGGTCGGGCACGTCCGCTTCACGGTACGCAATGCCGGGGTTGTCCACTTGCGGGGCGCCCGCGGAGCCGCTTGGTCTAGGTTGGGTCATGCGTCAGCCTACCGCGCCACCGCTATTCCACCTGCTGCGCGTGCAAACCCAACCAAACCGGGCATGCGGGACGCATTGCGCACTTTTCATTGACGATTCAGACGCAATGCGTGTACCCTTGCAGCATCATGCATGCAAATCCACAAACGGCGGTCACGCGGTGACGGCCTCCATCTACCATCAACTCGACGAAACAGACCGCCATATCGTCGACCTGCTCCGTGAGGATGGGCGCATGCCCTTTCGTGAAATCGGACGGCAACTCGACGTCTCAGAAAGCATGGTGCGCAAACGCGTCACGCGCCTCCTGGATCAAGGCTGGATGAAAATTCAAGCCATCAGCGACCCGCTCAAGCTGGGCGTACCGGTCGTCGCGACCACCTACGCGACCGTCAAGCCCGGCCAAACCGAAGATTTCGCCAACCGCATGGCCGCCCACCCGGCGGTCCGTTACGCCGCCGTCGGGATTGGCAACCGACTGGTGGTGGAATCCCTTCACGCCGATCACAAGGAACTGCACGCGTTCCTTGAGTCGGAGCTGGGTCGACCGGGGATCGAAACCAGCGAAACCTTACTCGTCGTTGACATCAAAAAGAGTGTGTGGGACTGGGCCATCCCCGGCGAGTCCGACGCCCACACCGAATTCGACCCCCTCGCAAGGAGGACCGCATGACCCGAATCTTGAAGATCGCCCTCGCGATCGCCCTCACAGCCTTGCTGGGATTGGGCTTCGCGCAGCAACGCGGCGGCACACTCACAGCCGCATGGGCGCAAAACCCCGTCAACCTCGACCCGCACAAGACCAGCGCCTACTCGAGCTACCAGGTGCTGCAGCAGGTGCTCGAGAACCTCGTCACCTTCGACGCGGACCAGAACCTCATCGCCGGCCTGGCCACCGACTGGAGCGTCAGCAACGACGGCCTGACGTGGACGTTCAACCTCCGCGAAGGCGTGAAGTTCAGCAACGGCCGCGACTTCACCGCTGAGGATGTCGTCTACACGTACGACCGCATGCTCGACCCCGAAACCGCCAGCGGCAACGCCTGGCGCTTAGGCGCGCTTGAGGACGTCATTGCCGTCGACGATTACACCGTTGAGATGCAACTGGGTGCGCCCAACACCGGCTTCCTCGGCAAGCTCGCCAGCGGCTCGCCTGTCGGCATCATCGCGCGCGAGTCTGTGGAAGACGGCACCATCGCCACCCAACCGGTCGGTACCGGTCCGTTCGTGATCACCGACTACCAGCCCGGCACCAGCGTCACGCTGGAACGCAACGAGTACTACTGGGGTACGGACGCAAACGGCGAAGCGCTGCCGTACCTTGACCGCATCGACCTGCAGATCATCACCGACGAAAGCGTCCGCCGCAGCGCGCTTGTCTCAGGCGACGTGGACTGGACCATCAGCGTGCCCCCGCAGTCACTCGAAGAACTCGAAGGTCGCGACGACGTTGTGGTGGACCGCAGCGCCGCCCCGGCGTACTGGTACATCGGTGTGAACACCGAACGCGAACCGCTTAACGACGTCCGCGTCCGCCAAGCGATCAGCTACGCGCTCGATCGCGGCCAGGTGACCGAAGCCGCCACGTTCGGTACGGGCGTCCCCACGCAAGACCCGATCCCGTCGGTGAGTGCTTGGGCGTTCGATTACGCGCCGTACGAGCAGGACCTTGACCGCGCACGCGAACTGCTTGCCGAAGCCGGCGTTGCAGACGGCTTTGAGATGCAGATCATGCCGACGACGGAGTACGAAGAGTCCATCCGCGCCGCGCAGGTCATCCAAGCGCAACTCGCGCCGCTCGGCATTCAAGCCAGCCTGGATACCCGCGAGTGGGCCGACTGGCTCGACACGCAAGGTGCAGGGAACTACGACACGTTCGTGTGCAGCTGGAACGTGCTGCTTGACCCTGACGACTTCTTCTTCGCGCAGCACAAGACCGGCGAGGTGTTCAACTTCACCGGCTACAGCAACCCCACCGTGGACGAGCTGCTGGTCGAAGGCCGCGAAGCCAGCGACTTTGCGGAGCGTTACGCCATCTACGAGCAGGTGAACCGCGAGATCGTCAACGACGCCGCGTACATTTACCTGTACAACCCTGGCAACATCCAGGCGTACCGCACGAACGTCGGTGGCTACCAAGCCTACGGCGACCAAACCATCCGCTTCATCAACACCTGGGTGGAGTAAGACCCCTTGGGAGGCCGGGCCGTCCGGTTCGGCCTCCCCTATTTTTCCGTTCGTTTATTTGACTCCATTCCCCATGTAAGGATGCGCGCATGCCGCTTCGCTACCTGCTGCAGCGCCTGAGCACCCTCCTGCTGGTGCTGCTCGGCGTCTCGATCGTCGCCTTCTCGATTCAGCCGCTCATCCCGGGCAGCCCCGCCCGCATTCGGCTGGGCGTGCAAGCCACCGACGCGCAAGTCGCCACCCTCGAGCGGCAAATGGGTCTCGACCGCCCACTGCCTGTGCAGTACGTCGATTGGGTCTCCGGCATCGTCCTGCGGGGCGATTTTGGTGAAAGCCTGATTACCAACACCAGCGTGACGTCTGAAGTCATTCGGCGGGTTCCTGCCACGCTCGGCCTGGCGTTCGCTGCCCTGCTGGTCGGCCTGGCGATCGCCCTGCCGCTCGGGATTGTGTCCGCCCTCAAGCCGGGCGGTAAACGCGACCTAAGCGCGTCGGTCGTCAGCCAGATCGGTGTGTCCATCCCCGATTTTTGGATGGGCATCCTGCTGATCTTGCTGTTTGCCGAAACGCTCGGTTGGCTGCCCGCGACCGGCTTTGAGCCGCTCTCTGCTGGCCTGTGGCCGGCCTTATCGCACCTGATCCTGCCGGCGGTCACCGCCGGGCTGATCAGTGGGTCGATCATGACGCGCTTCGTGCGCAGCGCCCTGCTGGAGGTCCTCGGGCAGGATTACGTCCGGACCGCCCGCGCGAAAGGGATTCAAGAGCGGCGCGTGATCACCAAGCACGTGATGCGCAACGCCGCCATCAGCATCGTGACGATCATCGGCCTGCAGATGGCGACGCTGCTCTCAAGCGTCGTGGTGGTCGAGATCATCTTCTCGTGGCCGGGCCTTGGTTCGATGGCGCTCAACAGCACACTGCAGCGTGACTACCCGGTCTTGCAAGCCTCGGTGTTGATGGCGGCTGTCGCGTTCACGGTCATCAACCTGATCACCGACCTGTCGTACGTCCTGCTCGACCCCAGCGTGGAGATCGCCTGATGGCCGCGTCGTCCGCTGCCACGTCCGCCAATGCTGCGTCCGGCCTGGCCGCCGAGCGTTCACCTGTCAAGGATTTCGTGCGGCGTTTCCGCCGGCACGGCCTGGCCATGACCGGCCTGACGCTGGTCCTGCTGCTGATCTTCACGGCACTCTTCGGACGCATGGTCGCGCCGTTCGATCCGCTGGAAATGAACTTCGCGAGCACGTTCGCCGCACCGTCCTGGACGCACCCGTTCGGCACCGACGAGTTCGGGCGGGACATCTTCTCGCGGGTGTTGTGGGGCGCGCAAATTTCGCTGCAGGTGGCGTTCATCGCCGTGGGTATCAGCGGCACCGCCGGCGTCCTGCTGGGCCTCGTGGCAGGCTTCCTGGGTGGCTGGCTCGATGAACTGATCATGCGCATCATGGACGTGCTGTTCGCCTTCCCAGCCGTGCTGCTTGCCATCACGGTCATGGCGATCTTGGGCCGCGGGGTGGGCAACGCCATGATCGCCATTGCGATCGTGTACGTCCCGATCTTCGCGCGCGTGACGCGCGGGGCGGTCATTTCTGTGCGTGGTCGCGAGTTTGTCACCGCCGCCCGTGCGCTCGGCCGGCAGCCCTGGGGCCTCATGCGGAAGCACGTGCTGCCCAACGCGCTCGGCCCGATCATCGTGCAGACGTCGTTGTCGTTGGCGTTCGCGATTCTTGCCGAGGCGGCACTGTCGTTCTTCGGGCTGGGCACGCAGCCACCCGAACCAAGCTGGGGCCGCATGCTGAGCGAAGGCCGTGGCTTCTTGCGGCAGGCGCCGTGGATGGGGATTTTTCCCGGCCTGGCGATCATGGTCTCCGTGATGGGCTTTAACTTTTTGGGTGACGGCCTGCGTGACGTGCTCGACCCCCGTAAATCGCAGTCGTGACCCACAGCCGGCGCGTCACCGCCGTCGCGCTCGCGTCGTTTGCGGGCCTGCTGGCTGAGCTGGTGTGGACGCGTCTGGCGGGCCTGGCGTTGCCTGCGGGAGCGGTGACGTGGGCGGTGGCGTTCTCCGTCGCGGCGCTGGCGACCGGCTCAGCCCTAGCGGCCGCCCGGCCGGCGTGGCGCACCCAGCAGGCCACCGCGTGGGCGCTGGCCGCCGCGGGTGTGCTGCTGGCTTGGGGCGTGAGTCTCGCCTCGCCGTGGGTGGCGTCCGCCCCCCTGCTGGCGGTCGCGTTGGGGGTCGCGCCCGGCTTTGTGGCGTTAGGAGCAGGCGTTGCTGGCCTGTTTGCCTCGGCCGGCCGGTCGGTCTCGCGCGTGTACGCCGCCGACCTGACGGCAGCCGCGCTGGCGGCCGCTGCATCGCTGCTGGTGATTCCGCTGGTGGGCGCCCCGCAGGCCGCTGGGATTGCCGGCATGCTTGCCGCCTTAGCAGGCATTGCCGCGGCGCCGAAGGGGCGCACGGTCGCAGCCGGCGTGCTGGCCGTGCTGCTGGCGGCCGCCGGCGTGAGCGCCCCGGGTGCGCACGGGGTGGCGTGGCTTTCAGGCAAGCCGGCAGGCGGCACACTGCAGCGCGGCGGAACGCTTGAGGCGACCGCATGGGGTGGACTGGGGCGCAGCGACCTGGTGCGGCGCGCCGATGGTGCAGGGGTGCTCTACCTCGACGGGTCTGCTGGTTCGCTGGTGCCGACGCAAGCGTCACGGGCGATCTGGCAGGCGGACCCCACCCGGTTTGTGGTGGAGACCGCCCAGCCGGACCGCATGTTCATCGCCGGTGCTGGCGCGGGCCTGGAGGTGGCACACGCCCTCGATGCCGGTGTGGGTTCGGTGGTGGCGGCTGAGGTGAACGACGCCGGCGTGCAGCTGGCCCGCACCCGGCTCGCAGGCACCCCACAAGCAAGTGTGTTCACCAGTCCGCAGGTGCGGTGGGTGTCCCAGGAGGCCCGCGCGGCCCTGACGGCGCAAGACGCCGCGTTTGACCTGATTGTGCTGGCCCAGTCGGTGACGCGCACCGCGGAAGCGAAAGGCCTGGCGCTGACCGAGAACGGCCTGTACACCCAGGAGGCCGTCACGCTTTATTTAGAGCGCCTGGCGCCTGACGGCCTGGTGTCGTTTGAGCTGTACGACGAAGCCACCCTGACGCGCGCGCTCATCCTCACAGCCAGCGCGCTGGTCGATCACGGTTTGGCGGCCAATGACGCGGCCAGCCTCTCGCACCTACTGGCGTTCTTGGATCCGTCCACCCGGCCGGCAACGCCGCTGCTGATCGCCAGCCGCACGCCGTTTGATCAAGACCGCGTGATCGCTTGGGCGCGGGCGGCTGAAGCGCGCGGGCTGCAACTGCTGCTCCTTCCCGGGTTGTTGGTGCCACCCAGCCTCGAAGGTGTTGCAGGCGGCACCACGACGTTTGAGGCGCTGGTCGCGGAGCGCGCGGGCGACGTGGACCTGAGCGTGCCGACCGACGACCGGCCGTTCTTCTGGTCGTTTGAGCCGGGCCTACCGAGAACGCTCGTGCGCCTGCTGGCGGCCGCACTGCCGCTTGCCGTGGTTGCGCTCCTCCTGCTGGTTGGGCCAGCCTGGCGCCAGCACGGGCCGTCCGCGGGCGGCCTGACGGTGGCGGCTGCGGGTCTTGGCACGGCGTTCTTAGGGGTGCAGCTGATCGTGTTGAGTCTCGCCATGCCGTGGCTGGGCCGTCCGGACCTCACGTTCGCAGGGGTGCTTGGCGGCATGCTGCTGGGCGCCGGGGTTGGCAGCGGCCTGCTTAAGCCCAGCGCCCGGCTTAGTCGAGCAACACTGACCGCCGCGGCTGCGTCACTGGTTGGTCTTCTAGGGCTTGCATGGCTTGAGCCGGAGGCGCTTCCTTCCGGGCTCGCGGGCATATTCCCTTTTGTGGTGGTGTTCGGTGTGGGCGTGGCGGCCGGCCGGCCGTTTCCGATCGTCCTCAGGCAGCTTGCGGGCGTTTCAGCCGGCAGTGTCGCCCGGGCGTGGGCTGTCAGTGGCGTCGGGGCCCTCGTCGCAGGCGTCCTGGCGTTAGCGCTGCCACACACGCTTGGCTTGACGATGACCGGTTTAGTATTCGCCGTCGCTTACGCGGTTACTGCCGTGCTAACTTCGCTGGACCTGAAGGTGCTTCGCTACTAGGGCACGAAGCCTTTCCAGGTGATGGTTTCACCCCGAAGATCCGAGTCGAACCTAGGGATACTCGTATGAGGCTTAAGCCCAGCTCAAGGTCCAGCTGTGTCATAAAATATCCAATTAATGGTTTCGCCACGAAGATCGGAGTCGAATCTGGTAGCGCCTTCGCTAGACGATACTCGCATGAGGTTGAAGCCCTGCTCGAGGTCTAAATCGAAATCGTACTCGTAAGAGTTGTTGGGTTGTGACGAACTATTTTCCGTAACGATCCCGGAGGCCTCGACCGCCCGATCGGTATAGATGAGCACTACAAACGGTCCATTTCCGCCATCTTCCATAGGGACGGTCGCCAAAACATACGGAAACTCGGTCGAATCACTAGGCTCGGTGGAGGAAGAAGGCTTTACACCAAACTCAAAAAGGTCAATAGTTTGAATCTGTGG
>CAJXNS010000019.1 GCA_913057165.1 uncultured Trueperaceae bacterium | reverse complement strand
CTGGCATGGGTGGATAACGACGGAGTCCTCGACCTGAACCTGCACGAAGGCGACCGCGTGTTCTGGCCTTGGCTGTTTCAGCATGACCGCGTATTCTCGGCGCGCTTTGTTTACGAAAACGGCCGTTTCATGTCGCACGAGGTGACGTTCCATCCGCTCCCAAGCGGTGACACGCAGGCCTGAACGTCCTGCCGGCGGCTGTCATAATGGATCACCTGACGGAGGGCGCCCATGCGACTTGACTTCAACGACCGCCGCACCATCCTTGGCCTCACACTCATCGCGTTTGGGTTGCTGACGTTCATGGGGCAGCTGGGGGCCTTTGAAGGCGTCGGCCGCATGATCGGTGCGGCCATCCTAGCGGTCGCAGGAGCCCTCACCCTTCGCGCTTACGACGACCGTCCCGGAAGGCTGTGGACCATCCCTGTTGGCGCTGGATTGATCGGGCTGGCGCTCGTGTCGTTATTCCCCGAGCTTGAAGGCTGGTTGTTCTTGGCCTCCCTCGCCTCCGGCTTCCTGGTGGTTTTCCTCATCCACGACCGGCACTGGTGGGCGCTGATCCCCGCGGGTGTGCTCTACACGTTGACGGTGATTGCGGCGCTCGAGCCACTATTGTCGGACCGCGACGCAGCCGAAGCGTTGGTGCTGTTCGGCGGTCTGAGTGTCACCTTCCTCAGTTTGCGTCTGCTCCCAAGCGTTCAGCAGCGGTGGGCGGTGTGGCCGGCGGCTGGGCTGGCCTTCATTGCCTTGTTGGTGGCCACCGCAGAAGGCGCCTGGGTGGTGCCGGCCGCCCTCCTGGCAGCCGGTTTGGCCTTGCTTTTTGCGTCCGCCCGCGACCGACGCCCCGCTGAATCACCCGCCCAGTCGACGGTGACCCAAGCGCCTCCGCCAGCGGCCGGTGGGTCGCCAGCAGGGCCGCCTGCCAGCGAACCACACCAAAGCGACGGCGAAGACACCCAGCGGCCTTAAGGTCGTTTAAGGCTCGGGACGCTCAACGTTCAGGATTTCCCCGAGGGTGGCGTACGCCGTGCCGGCAAGACGTGCCAGCGGATCCAGAGCAGCCGTATCGACCCTGCCGTTCTCAAGCATCAGTGCGTCATCGACGTGGGCCACCAAGACCTCCCCGAACACCACCGTATTGGAGTTGGGCAGCTCAAAGGTATGCACCACCTGGCATTCAAACGCGACCGGAGCGGCCGCCACCCGCGGAGGTTTCACGCGCGTGGACGCAGCCGCCTGCAGGCCTGCAAACGCAAACTCGTCATGATCCAAAGACGACTCGATACTGGTCTGGTTCATTTCGTGCATCAGTGCACGGCTCGCGATGTTCGCCACGAACTCGCCGCTCGCGACCGCGTTGATGACGCTGTCTTTGGGAACACCGTCACGCCGGCCGCCAGAAAACATCAGCGTCGCTGGGCTTGACGAGACCACATTAAAAAACGAGTAGGGCGCCAGGTTGAGCACGCCGTCTTCGCCGACGGTCGAAATCCAACCGATCGGGCGGGGGGCCACCAGGCCGGTAAGCAACTTGTGGTTCATGATGGGGTCGCGATCTTGCATGGCTATTTCCATAATGCTTACGGTACCCAGTGACAGCCGGGACGCACGCCCTCACCCCATGTTTGTACGAACGCCTGCAGGTGTGCTAGGATTCGCAGGCTTGCACCACGGGACGGTGTTCCGACGCGGAACATGCCGCCTGCTGGGCACCCATCAGGTCAGAGGAGTTCTCCATGAAGTTCAACAAAGGCGCCATCATGCGCTCCATCGAACAACCGTTCGTGCGCAACGACCACCCAACCTTCGAGACAGGCGACACCGTTCGTGTTGACTACAAGGTCGTTGAAGGCAACCGCAGCCGCATCCAATCGTTTGAAGGGGTGGTCATCGCCCGCAAAAACGGCACCGGTGCGCGCACCAGCATCACCGTCCGTAAGGTCAGCTTCGGCGAAGGGGTTGAGCGGGTGTTCCCGCTGGCTTCACCGCTGATCGACAAGATCGAGATCGTCAAGCGCGGCCGTACCCGCCGCTCGAAGCTCTACTACCTGCGCGAACTCCGCGGTAAAGCCGCCCGCCTGCAGACCGACGTGGGCCGCCAAGAGGCCGACCGCGCTGCCGCGCGTGATGCGCGCGCCACGCGCCTTGCCGACGCCGCCGCCGCTGAAGAAGCGGAAGCGCGTGCCGCCTCTGAAGCTGCTGAGCAGGCTGAGGCTGCCGACGCGAACGCAGAAGCGGAAGTGGCCGAACCTGAAGTCACCGAAGCCGCTGAGCCGGTTGCTGAAGAGGCGCCGGCAGAGGCCGACGCCCCCGAGGAAGCCGAAGCCTCCGCAGAAGAAGAGCCTGCCGGCGACGAAGATGCCGAAGAGGAAGAACCGAAGAACGACTGACCGCACTGAGGTCCACCTGCGACCTGAACGCGAACACGTGGCACGCACCCGCTTTCGGCGGGTGCGTGTTCGTTGACAGTCGCGACCTGGCTCGCTAGACTACGGGTCGGTCGAACGATGGCTTGGGGCCGTGGCGCAGTTGGGAGCGCGTCTGAATGGCATTCAGAAGGTCAGGGGTTCGAATCCCCTCGGCTCCACCAAAAACCCCCGCACGTAGCGGGGGTTTTCCTATGGCGTCCCCGTCAATCCGTTTTGTTTGGTTTTCGTTCGGTGGCCTCAAGCACCCGCCCGTCGGGCGTGCGGTCGGCAGGCAGCAAGGCACGAATCGCGTTCATCACCTGGTCCGTCCCAGCCGCCATGGCGTCTCGGTCCTTACCTTCCACCACAATGGGATCACCAAACGCGACCGTGTACCTAAGCCCACGCCGCCAAATGGCCGCCGGCACCACGGGAACGCCTGAACGCTGCGCCAAGAACGCCGCCCCATGCAACGCATCGGCATCACCAGCGTTACGGGTGCCCTGAATGAACACCCCCACCACCTGACCAGACTTGATGCGCTTCAGCGCTTCCTTGATGGCACCCATGTCGCTGCGACTGCGGTCCACTGGAAAGGCGGCAAGCTCGCGCCACAACCAGTTCGTAAACGGGCGTTCAAACAGTTCCTTTTTCGCCATAAAGTGAAGCGGACGCCGCATGGACGTGCCCATTACGGGCGGGTCAAGGGTGCTGAAGTGGTTGGCGGCCACCACCAACCCACCGTGACTCGGAATGCGCCGGTGGCCGCGGACGTGCATCCACAAGACCAGCTTGCCGAACACCCAAAACAACGCTCTTGCCAAGAAGTACACCGGGCCGGGACGAAACAGCTTGGAGCGTTCACTCATGCCCATAGGCTACCGCCAACCGTCACGATGTGCGCCGTCGCCTCCCCGTCACCGGTGCGACCGGTACCATGCCAGCGTGAACGGTTCAGGCAGCGTTGTCGTCACCGGGGGCGCCGGATTTATCGGTTCGCACGTTGCAAGCCTGTTGCAGCAGCGCGACCGGCAGCCCATCGTGCTCGACAACCTACAAAGCGGCAACCCATCCAACTTGCAGCGTGACGTGCCTCTCATCGTCGATGACGCCGGCCGCATTGACGCCTGGCCAACCGCCGCTCGCAACGCGAGCGCCATTGTGCACCTCGCGGCCATGCCGGCCGTGCAAGATACGGTTGAACGGCCGCTTGAAAGCCATACCGCCAACTTCGTGCTTACCCAACACCTCGTGGAGGCCGCCCGACGCTACGGCATCCCCCGCATCGTCTACGCCAGCACGGCTGCCGTGTATGGCAACACCGGCCAAGCGGAACAGCATGAGGATGACGCAACCGACCCGCTCACCCCCTACGCCATCGACAAGCACGCCGGTGAGCGTTACCTACGCTTTGCTGCTGAACAGTACGGGCTTGAGACCGTCACCCTCCGCTTCTTTAATGTGTACGGACCGCGCCAAAACCCGAGCTCGCCGTACTCGGGGGTGCTCACCCAGTTCTCGAGCCGCCTCATTCGCAACCAACCGATCGTCATCTACGGCGACGGGCAGCAAACCCGCGATTTTGTCTACGTGGGCGATGTCGCCCAGGTTGTGGTGGACGCCGCCACGCAAGCCAGCCGCTGGCCTGCCGGCCCCATCAACGTCGGTACCGGCACGAGCGTCGACCTTCTGCAGGTCGTCGGTGTCTTCTCAGATCTGCTCGGCCGCGCCCCGCAGGTGCAGCACGAACCTGCGCGGACGGGGGACGTAAGGGACTCCAAAGCCAACGTAGACCGACTGCATGCCGCATGGGGCAACACACCACAAACATCCCTCAGGGACGGCCTTCACGCACTGATTGACTGGATGCAAACACCCGCGCAGGGTTAACCGCTTGCGCTCGCCGGGCGCCCGCGTCCACGCACCGCCAGTCCGGCCACCAAACCGGCCGCCAGCATCGCTGCAGCGTGTGTCATCGCCCAAAGCGCCCCAGCTTCCCCCCACGGCAGCACGACTTGGAATAGTTCCCGTTGCGACAGGACCCACGTGACCAGCGCGGGCATGCTGCCCGCCACCGCTCCTACAAGCGGCCCCCAAACACGCCCGCCGACATCGAGACCGAGCACACCCAGCAACCCCCCCGTCATCACGATCGGTAGCATGGCCAGCCAATCCGGCTGCCCGCCAAGCAAACCAAGCGGCGGCACCAACAGCACCACCGGGTACGCCCAATCGCGGCCCAGCGCCTGCCACGCCACAAACGCGACGGCCACCACCACCAAGCTGCGCACCATCAGGGGCAGCGGCGCGACGACCACCACGGCAGCCGCAAGCAGCAGCAAGATGCCAACAAGAAGGCGGTTCGTGGGGTTCACCATGGCGTCAGTGTAGCGCCCCAGCGTCAGCTGGCGGACGACCCTGCCACGTCCTCAAAGCCAGGTAGGCGCCGCAAGAAAGCACCGGTGGATGACGACGCATGCTGCGCCACCTCCTCTGGCGTTCCGGTGGCCACGATCTCCCCACCGCGGTTGCCGCCATCCGGCCCTAAATCCACAATCCAGTCGGCGGTCTTGATCACGTCCAAGTTGTGCTCAATCACCACCAGGGTGTTGCCGCCCTCCACCAAACGGTGCAGCACGCCCAGGAGTTTATTGACGTCCTCAAAGTGTAGACCGGTCGTGGGCTCATCCAAGATGTACATCGTCCGGCCGGTACTGCGCTTGCCAAGCTCACTGGCGAGCTTCACGCGTTGCGCCTCGCCACCCGACAGGGTCGGGCTCGGCTGCCCAATCTTGACGTACTCCAGGCCGACGTCCTTCATGAGTTGGAGCTTGCGGTAGATGCCCGGGATGTTCTCAAAGAACGACAAGCCTTCCTCGACCGTCATCTCCAGCACGTCGCTGATGCTCTTGCCGCGGATTTTCACTTCAAGGGTCTCGCGGTTGTAGCGCGCGCCTTTACACACCTCGCACGGCACGTACACGTCGGGCAGGAAGTACATTTCGACCTTCACGGTGCCGTCGCCCTTACACGCCTCGCAGCGACCGCCCTTGACGTTGAACGAAAAACGACCCGGCTTGTAACCCCGCTTGCGAGACTCAGGTGCCCGCGTGTAGAGGTCGCGAATCTCCGTGAAGATCCCCGTGTAGGTCGCCGGGTTGCTTCTAGGGGTTCGACCGATCGGGCTTTGGTCGATCTCAATCACCTTATCGACATGCTCCATGCCCAAAATCTTGTCGTGCGCGCCAGGGTGCGCTTTCGCGCCGTAAAACTCTTTGGCGAGCGAACGATGCAAAATGTCATGCACGAGGGTGCTCTTACCGGAACCGGACGCACCCGTCACGCACGTCAGCGTCCCCAGCGGGAAGGTGACATCCACGTTCTTCAGGTTGTGCTCACGGGCGTTCTTAATCACCAGGGTCTTGCCGTTGCCGTCGCGGCGTTCGCTGGGCATCGCAATGGCACGCTCGCCACGCAAGTACGCCCCCGTCAGGCTTTTCTTATCCCGCGCCAAATCGGCCGGAGCGGCACTGGCGACGACCTTCCCACCGTGCACCCCCGCACCAGGCCCCAGGTCCACAATCCAATCCGCAGCACGCATGGTGTCTTCGTCGTGCTCCACCACAATCAACGTGTTGCCCAAATCCCGCAGCCGCAGCAGGGTCGACAGCAACCGTTCGTTGTCGCGCGGGTGCAGGCCGATCGACGGCTCGTCAAGCACGTACAGGACGCCGGTGAGTCCACTGCCGACCTGCGTGGCCAAGCGAATGCGTTGCGCCTCACCACCCGACAGGGTGTTCGCACTACGGTCGAGACTTAAGTAGTCAAGACCGACGTCCTCAAGAAAACCAAGGCGGCTGCCGACCTCACGCACGATCGGCTTGGCAATCTCCGCGTGCGCACCGCCGAGCTCCAACGTGTCGAAGTACCCATGGGCCTCGAGCACCGTCATGCGCCCCACGTCGGCGATGTTCTTATCGCCCACGCGCACCGCCAGCACCTCCGGCTTGTAACGCGTGCCCTGACAGTGGCTGCACGGCACCAAGCTCATGAACGCCTCTAAGCGTTCGCGCGCCCCTTCGCTTTGCGCCTCCTTGAGGCGCCGTTCGAGGTTGGCAATGACCCCTTCAAACTCCGCAGCAAAACGCATCGTCTCGCGTCCGCCACGGCGGTAGACCACATCCAACGGTTCATCGCTGCCGTGCAGTATGGCGTGCTGGGCATCCGCAGGAAGGTCTTTCCAAGGCGTATCCAAATCAAAATTCAGCTTTTCGCCAAGGGCCTTAATGCGGTCCCAGTAGTACACCTTGCCGCCGTCGCGCACGCTCGTCCACGGGGCGATCGCGCCACGCGCCAGCGACTTCGTTTCATCGGGAATGATGCGAGCCGGATCGAACTCCTGCAAAAACCCAAGGCCGCTGCATTCGCTACACGCCCCGTAGGGACTGTTGAAGCTGAACACCCGCGGCTCAAGCTCCTCTAAGAACGTGCCGTGTTCCGGACAGGAGAACGTCTCGCTGAGCAGCTCTTCGCTGCCGGCGTCCGGCAGTTGTAGCCGCATGAGGCCGCCGCCGCGCTTGAGGGTCAACTCGACACTCTCAGCAATGCGGGCGCGCTCGTCTTCTTTAATGCGGATCCGGTCCACGACCGCATCAATGTCGTGCGTTTCGTAACGCTCAAGCGGGTTTCTGAGCGCCTCATCGAGCGGCAGGACCTCACCGTCGACGCGCACACGGGCGTAACCCTCTGCCTTCAGTGCCTCGAACACGGTCTTGTGCTCACCTTTGCGGTGCCGCACGACGGGTGCCAGCAGCAGCGCCCGCTCACCGTCGTACTCGCGCATGATCCGATCGACAATCTCGCTGGCGGACTGCCGCGCGATCTCGCGGTCGCAGACGGGACAGTGCGGTGTCCCCGCCCGAGCGAACAACAACCGCAGGTAATCGTGAATCTCCGTCACGGTGCCCACCGTGCTGCGTGGGTTGTGGCTGGTGGTTTTCTGGTCGATGCTGATCGCTGGACTGAGCCCCTCAATGGAGTCCACGTCCGGCTTGTCCATCACCCCAAGGAACTGACGGGCGTAGGCGCTCAAGCTTTCCACGTAGCGGCGCTGCCCCTCCGCGTAGATCGTGTCAAACGCCAAGGTGCTCTTGCCGGAACCGGACACGCCTGTGAACACAATGAACTGGTTGCGCGGCAGCGTCAGGCTGACGTTGTCAAGGTTGTGCTCGCGAGCACCATGAACGGTGAGGTCTTGCAACGTAAACGCCTCCAAAGTTCCGTGCGTCGCCTATGGCGTCGCCCGAACGCACAAGTGTACCGAAGATTCGTGTCTGACGGGTCGTCACGAGGTCAAGCGTGCGGGTGCATGCAAAGATGCGGCATGCAGCACAAAGACCCCCTGAAGCAACGCCTGGAAGCGCTCGAAAAACGCCTGCAGGAGATCGCAGGATGGCGCGATCTCGACCGCACAGCCGTACCCGAGTGGGCCTGGGCAAGCGGGGACGGCCGGACGGTGCGCACGGGCGACGCCTGGCCGAGCGTGGAAGAACCGATCGTGTTCGAAGCGCACGCGGCGCTGCCTGAACACTGGGACGGTGCCGCGACCGAAGTGCTTCTTAATCCCGGTGGCGAAGCGTTACTCCTCGTTGACGGTGTCGCGTTAGGCGGGTTGAATCCGTACCACCGCCGGCACGTCCTGCCCGGCCGCGGACCCTGGACATTGCGCGCCGAAGCCGTCGCCCACGGGCTGTTTGGAACCAGCATCGCCCACCCACGTTTCGGTCGCGCTGAACTACGCCGCCCCGACCCGGAGGTGCGCAGCTGGCACGACGCCTGGTCGGCCGCGTGGAACGCCGCAAGCGGACTCCATCAAGCCGGCGACAGCGAGGCCGCCTGGGCACTCGTTGACCTGCTGCAAGCTACCCTGCACGGCCTGCCCGTGCCGCGAACCCCGACCGATGCGTACCTGTCGCGCGTCGCGCCGCACTTCACCACCGTCGCCACCGACGACGAAGGCGCCCTGTCCAACCAGTGGGAAGCCTGGCAGTTTGACGCACCGTGGGAGCCGCTCAGCGACGCAGATCGCAGCGCTTGGCGTGACGCGCACGAACGTTTTCTTGCCGCTCGCGCCGAGCTCAAACGCCGCTTTCCGGGACGCGGCCGCTTCATCGCGATCGGGCATGCCCACATCGACCTTGCTTGGTTGTGGCCGTTTCGCGAAACCCGCCGCAAGGCGCGCCGGACGTTCGCCACCGCCGTCGCCGCCCTCGACCGGGACCCAGCAGGCCGCTTCAGCCAATCGATGGCGCAACTCTACGACTACGTACGCGAGGACGACCCGCCCCTCTTTGAGCGCATCAAAGCCCACGCCGCCGCCGGCCGCTGGGACGTCATTGGTGGCATGTGGGTGGAACCGGACGGCAACCTGCCAAGCGGTGAGGCGTGGGTCCGCCAGTTCCTGCACGGTCAGGCTTACTTCGAGCGTCACTTTGGCGTGACCTGCACCACCGGCTGGCTCCCGGACACGTTCGGTTACGCCGGCAACCTGCCGCAACTGTTCGCTGGTGCGGGCATGACGAACTTTTTCACCACCAAACTCAACTGGAACGACACCACCGACTTCCCTCACGACCTGTACCTGTGGGAAGGCATCGACGGGACGCGCATTACCGCCCACCAACTCCGCAATCCAGACGGGGGTTACAACGCCACCATGCACGCCAAGTCGCTGCTGGACAGCTGGGATAACTACGGCGGCAAACGCCACCACGAATCCAGCCTGTACGTGTACGGCTGGGGTGACGGCGGGGGCGGTCCCGACGACGACCAACGCGCCAGGCTGCGCGAGTTCCCCCACACGCCGGGCGTCCCAGACGTGCAACCCGGCACCGTCGACGCCTTCTTTGACAGCATCGAACCCGCAGGCCTGCCCGTCTGGCGCGGCGAACAGTACCTGCAATTCCACCGCGGCACGTACTCCAGCCAAGCACGCATCAAGGTGCTCAACCGCCGCCTTGAGCACGACCTCGTTGAAGCCGAAGCCGCCAGCGTCTTAGACGGTGCCTACCGCGCAGGCGACCCGCGCCCAAGTGAACTGGGCGAACTATGGGAGGTGCTGCTACGCAACCAGTTCCATGACGTCCTCCCCGGCAGCTCGGTCAGAAGCGTCAACGAGGTCGCAGAACGCGACATGGAAGCGGCGCTGGCGCGCGTCCGCGAGTTGCGCGACGGCGCCCTTCACGCCCTCTCAAGCCCGCACGCTGGGCCAAGCGAACGGGTGCTGGTGTGGAACCTTGACGCGCACGACCGGCCGTTACACGCCGAACTGCCCGCACCCCAACCCCAACAAGGAAACGCCTTCATCACGCCGGATGGACGCCGTGTGCCGTGGCAGGCCGCCGGTGGCGGCGTGGTCGTGTCCGACCCAGACACGCTCGTGCCCGCCATGGGCTTCATCACGCTAGAGGCCAGCGACCATGAGCCCGAGCCAAGCCCCCGGGAGGATGCGGTGACAGTCGAGTCAGGACGCCTGCGTAACGGCCTGCTGGACGTTCGTTTTGATGGCGGCGGGCGCATCGCCTCGCTTGTGGACCTCCGCAGCGGATTGGACGCTACCGGCGGCGAAGGTGCTGAACTTCGCGTGAACGCCGACCTGCCACGCGTGTACGAAGCGTGGGAGCTCGACCCGGACGACCCCGAAGCCTTCGAGACGCTTGTTGCCGACGGTCCCGCCGAAATCCTCGAAAACGGACCGGAACGTGGACGTCTGCGCTTCACCTTCACACACCCGAACGTCACCGTACGGCAGGACTTCGTGCTGATGCGAGGCGGCCTCACCCTGAACGTGCAGACACACGTGCAGGTGCACGGCAGGCGGGTGCGCTTAACCGCCCGCATTCCAACCGCCGTGCGCAGCCGCCATTACACCGCCGAGACCGCCTTTGGCACCGTGGAGCGACCCCGGCACCAAAACACCCCGTGGGACGGCGCGATGTTCGAGGCGCCCGCCCACCGCTTCGTGGCAGTCCAGGACGCCCGCTCAGGCCTGGCGGTCCTCAACGACGGGCGTTACGGCCATGCCGTTGACATGGACGCCATTCACCTCACCCTTGCGCGTGCCGCCATCTTCCCAGACCCGTACGCCGACGAAGGTGAGCACCAGTTCACCTACGCCCTAATGCCGCTTGGTCCCGCCGACCTGCCAGGCGTGGTGCGTGAAGCCCACCGGTTGAACGCGCCGCTGCACGCCGTGCCGCTCGCAGCCCGCCCAGGCGCCGAGGCGCCCGCCGTTGCAGCATCGATGCTGAGGCTGCCGCCAGGAGAACGACTCGCCGCCCTGAAGGTGGCGCGTGAGGGAGGTGCGGTGGTACTCAGGAGTTACGAACCGCTCGGAAAACCCGGCCTTATCGCTTCTCCTGACGCTCCTGAGGGTTGGGTGGAGACAGGGCACACCGATCTGCTTGAACGTCCCTTGGCAGATAGCGCCAGCGAGTTGCGTCCTTACAGTGTGATTACAAGACGGTTCGTTCCTGCGTCAGAGGATCGTTCGTAAGCGGCGGGTCGCCGCCCTGCGCGGGGAAAGCCATGCCGACCGGAGGGCAAGTCGCGAGGCAGGCGTGCAGGCGATCTGCCAGTCCTGGTTCGAAACCCTCCAGGCCGTGCGCCAAGCGCACCAAGCCTGAGGCCAGCTCTTGCGGATCGGCCAAACCGGCGGCGTCCAAGCTTTCAAGAAGCAGCCGGGTCGCCCAAGCCGCCTGAGCGCGTTCGTTTTGGGTTGTGGCCAGCAAGGCTTGCGACAGGCGCGCAAGTTGCACGCCGTCGGCCAGGCTTGACGCTTCAAAGCGGCGGGCTGCATCGCCGTACGACGCCCACGCCGAATCTTGCGTACCGAGGCCTTCCTCAAGCACCCCTTCAACCCACGCGTGACGGCCAGCCAGCCAGTCCGCTTGTGATTCGCTGGGTTCATGACCATGATTGCGTTCTTCAAGCAGCTTCAGTCCGTCGCTCGCCCGGTCGAGCCTGCCCAGCGCCCACGCCAAGTCCAGCCGGTTGAGGATCCAAACCGGACTCTGCTTATCCAGCAACCGGTCCGCCTTCTCCAGCCGTTTAAGTGACTCTGAAAGCCGGCCGGTGCGCAGCAGCAGCGCGCCAAGGGCGGCCTCGGCCTCCGGCATGCGCGAGGAGGTCGCCGCCTTCCTGGACGCAAGCATCGCTTCAAGACGTTTCGTCAAAGGTTGCGCTTGCCCAGCCCGGGAGAACCAACGCCACGTGTTCGCCGCAAGGCCCAACGCCGCCCCGACGTCCCGGCTGGCAAACCGGCGGATCGCCCCAAGCACGTCAAGGTCGTAACTCGACCAGTACGCTTGCGTCTCCTGGGCGGCTGGACTCCGCAGGGCCGCATCCAGCGTGGCCGACTGTTTGGCCAGCCGCTTGGCAAGGCGGTCGTCCATACGCTCGCGCTCTTTATCGCTGAGGCGCCTCCGCAACTCATACCGCACGCTGGGGACCACGCCGTAGCGGTGACCGACCGTCGCGAGCGGGTCTTGCAGCAAAAGCCCCAAGTCAACCAGTTCACGGGCCGCATCGGTCCACGCCTCTTCTGCCAGTCCTGCAAGCGCCGCAGCATCGTTCAGGTGCAGCCAGCCTTCAAACGTGGCGGCCGCCTCAAGCAACGTTGCGGCGTCCCCACCGGCCGCATCAATATGCTGGTTGGTGCTGTCGACCCCACCCCGCCGGATCCAGACGGCCCCGCGTTCAAAGAATGCGTCTCCTAACGCGTCAAGCGAAGCACCCTCAAATCCCCCTCGGGACAACGCCATCACGCGGTCGATATTCAGGCCCGTCACCGTCAGCGATTCGGTGTGCCCCAGCGTGCGTTGCATCAAACGGCGAATGAGCATCTCAGGCACCGCCTCTTGCGGCAAGCCCCGCCGCTCGGCAAGCGACCGCAGGAGCGCGACAGCGGGTGCCGAATCGAAGCGCACACCGTGTTCTGACATGTCGGGCACCTCAAGGGTCCCGACCTCAATCAGCGCGATGGCCGCGTGACGCGAGCGGCGGCCGCCCACCCACCAGACGTTCAGGGTCGGTGCCGCTTCGAGCAACGTGCGAATGGAGCTGCTGATGTCGAGGCTGGGGGGTACATCGTTTAAGACCAGCAAATCAACGCCGTCTTGTTCAAGCGAGGACGCCACGTCACGGAGGGCTTCGTCGGTTGTGGCAAGGGGGCTTTCAAAGCCGCTTAAACGCGTGCGAGACGCGTTCCAGCCCGCGAGTTCATCGCTCGCGTAGCGCCATTCCGTCCAGCGCACCGAATGGCCGCTGAGTTGGGCGGTCCGGGCCGCCTCCGCCGCCACCGTGGTCGTCCCCACACCGGGTGGTCCGACCAAATGCAACGCGCGTGCCGCATCGTTTTCAAACGCGCGAAGGACGCGCTGCACCAGCGGTTCGCGCCCGATCGGCGGCAAGACCGGTTCAGGAATCGCCGTCCGCCTGGCCACGTCGTTGTCAGGCCGGTCACTATTTTCAGCCAGCGCCTTCAGGGCGTCACGCGTGCGCTTCGAGGGCCCGTGACCAAAACGCGCTTGGAGTGCGTCGTTGCAAGCCTCAAACTGGGCTTGGGCGTCACCGACGCGTCCGAGCCGTCCGAGCGATTCGATGGCTTTCTGATGAAGTGGCTCCGCCCAAGGCGAAAGGTGAAGCGCGGCTTGAAGTGTCGTCAGGGCGCTGGCGTCGTCACCGTTTGCCGTTTGCCGCTGCGCATGGGCGTCTAAGGCGTCGGTGATGAGGTTGCGTACCCGCTCGTCAAAGCCGGTCTGCCAGGCACTGAATTCAGGGGTGTCGATGGCGTCAAACCCGTCCAAGAAGGCGCCCCACGTCACGTTAGGGGGCGCGGTATCGGGTTGTTGCGTCCGTTGCCTCACCCACGCAAGCACGTCGGACCAGTCGCTGGCGTGGCGCCACGGCTCGTTCAGCAGTACGGATTCACCATCAACCGCAAGGGCGCCTGGCAGGGCTTGGTCGACATCGCGCACCACGGCCGACCATTTCCCGTCCAGTCCAGACGGGTCGTCGGTGGCTCCCCACAGGCGCGTCTGCAGCACCCGGACATCCACCGGTTCTTGCTCGGCAGCCAGCATAAAAATCAGGGCACGCGACTTGGCGTACTTCAGCCCGACGCGGGTGCCATCATCGTTCAGGATGCCCGGTTGTCCGAGAAGCTGGATGCGCATGCTTGACCCCTCAGGGTTCGCCGGCGAAGAAAGGTACGTGCGAACGCTCCGAGGAGAATACAACGTACGAACGTCACAAAAGTACGCTGAGGGTACGAAAATTACACGCGATCAAACACCGGCCGGTCGTCGCGCTCCTGCCACCCATCCGCCAGCGCCTGCACCGACCAGGCCGCCGCCAGCAGCACCGCCCCAGGACCCACCGCCGCCCACGGTTGCCGGAGCAGCAACCCGCGAGCATCCTGCAGAACGTTGCCCCACGACGGTTGCGGCAGGGCAATCCCGACACCCAAATACGACAAAGTCGCCTCGACCAGCAGGAACGTCGAAAACAACGATCCCGCTTGCACCGCAAGCGGCGCCAGCATCCCAGGGAGGGCATGCCGCACCCACACCCGCAGCGACCTGGCACCCAGCGCCCGCGCCGCCTCCACATGCGCCAGCCTGGCTGCAGACCGCGCCAAACCTCGCGCGAGGCGGAACATACTCGGCGCGCCAGCCACCCCCATCGCCACGACAAGCGGTAGCGGTCCGCCCCCAAGCGCGACCGCCACCAGCAACACCAACAAAAACCCAGGAAACGCCAGCAGCGCGTCAAACGCGCGGCCGAGCACCGCATCAAGCCAGCGTGGTCCCACCTGGGACAGCACCCCAAGCGTGCCCCCCAACACCGCCGCCAACGCCGTGGCCAACAACCCCACCGTCAAACTCGTGCGGCCCCCAGCCAGCGTGCGCGTCAGCACGTCGCGGCCCAACGCATCGGTCCCCAGCAGGTGCGCCGCTGATGCTGGGGCGTACGTATTCGCGTAGTCGGGCTGCAAGGCGTCGTACGGCAGCAGCCACGGCCCCACGAGCGACAGCAACACCAACAACAAAGCCACCGCCGTGGCGGTCAGGCTGCGGGCGTTACGCATCACGCAACCTCGGATCGAGCGCCTGCTGCAGCAGGTCCGACATGAGGTTCACCACCAGGAAAACCCCCACCGCCAGCAGCGTCACACCCTGCACGACCGGCACGTCGCGCGCTGAAATGCCACCGATCAGCAGCGCCCCCAACCCCGGCAGCCCAAACACCTGCTCAACGACGATCGTGCCGGTCAGCAGGCCCCCTAAATCCAGTGCCAGCAGCGGTAGCGCTCCGGGCAGCGCTGCCAACACGGCCTGGCGACGCAAACGTCCCGTCCCAGCCCCCTTGCTGACCGCCGTGCGCAACCACGCCTCCCGCCGCGACTCAAGCACCAACGCCCGCACCACGCGTGCCTGCCGCGCCGCCCGCGGCACGGCCAGTGTGACCGCCGGAAGCAGAAGATGCTGGAGGGTGGCCCAAACGCCCCCACCCGGAGGCAGGCCAAACAACGGAAGCCACGCAAACTCCACGGCGAATAACAGCAGCAGCAGAAAGCCAAACCAGAACTCCGGCATGGCAAGCCCCACCGCCGTGAAGGCGCGCACGCCGCGGTCAATACCCGAGCCGGCACGAAACGCCGCCCAGGCCCCAAGTAGAACCCCAGCGGTGGTTGAGAACACAAACGCCAATCCAGCCAAGGCGGCAGTGACCGGCAGTCGCTCCAGCACGATGCTGGCCACCGGCCGGTCCTCCCGCAACGACACCCCCAAGTCACCCTGCAGCAGGCCCGACCACCACGCCACGTAACGCTCCGGCCATGGACGGTCCAGGTTCAACGCTTCGCGTACCGCTGCGTCACGTCCGCTTCCGCCATCGAAACCGGCCCGCAAGCTTGCGGCGTCACCCGGCAGGGCTTCCAGTGCGATGAAGGTCACCGTCATGACCAGCACGAACGTCAACCCAAACGATCCAGCCGTGCGCAGCCACCTGGTCATGCCACCGAGCCTACCGGCGTTTGGACGTGAGGCTTATCCACACGAACGTCAGTTGAGGCTCACCTCACGAAAATCAAAACTGTCAAGTAGCGGCGTCATCCAAAAACCGTCCACCTCAGCCCGAACGGCGTACGTCCGGTCAGGCGTCCCGAAGTACACGAACGGCGGCGCGGCATGCATGCGCCTCAGCACGTCACCGTAGACCGCCTGACGGACCTCGGGATCGGCGTTTGACCGTCCCTCGGCAAGCCACTCAGCCACGTCTGAATCCCCAAAACCCACGTAGTTCTCAGACGGCTGACCGTAGCCATCCAGGCGGCCTGTAGGGTCAAGCTTGCCGGTATGGCCGATGACGGTCACGTCAAAATCACGCGGCCCGCCGTACACCTCCGACAACCACACCCCCCACTCCACCACCCGGACGTTGACGTCGATACCGACGTCACCCAGCATGTCTTGCACCACCTGACCGGCGGTAATGTGCGACTCGTACGGCTGCGGCAACGCCATATCCAACGTCCAGTCGTCCGGCACCCCCGCCTCATCAAGCAGCGCCCGTGCTTCATTAAGGTCCTGGCCAAACGGCATGACGTCTGCAGGCGTCCACGGGCTGCCCGCCTCCATAAACGTTCCGATCGGCGTGCCGCCGCCGTACGCCACGTTCAACACCGTCTGCTCATCCACCGCCAGGTTCAACGCGCGGCGCACACGCGGGTCGTCCAGGTACGGACGGCGCGTGTTCAGGCTCGCCACAAGCGCCAAGCCGGACGGTTCGCGCACCAACCGCAGGTTGCCGTCCGCCTCCACCACCGGCAGGTCAGCGGTCGCAATGGCGGTCGCCACGTGGGCTTCACCGGTCCTGAGTGCCTGCAACTGAAGGGCGCTATCGCCCACATAACGCACGGTTACGCCCTCAATGTTCGGCGCACCAAGGAAGTACGCCGGGTTAGCCGCAAGGCGCATGTCGCTATCGCGCGTCCAACGCTCCAGCGTGAACGCTCCCGTGCCCACCGGCTCGTTCGCAAAATCGTGATCAGACGCAATTTTTTCGGACGGCAGGATGGCACTCCAGCCTGACGCCAACGTCGCAAGAAGGGCAGGAGCGGGGGCAGCAAGCTGCATCTCCACGGTGCGTTCACCGACCGCCACGACCGCTTCAATCACCGCGTACTCGCTCGCTTTGGGTGACCCCGTCGCATCCGCTTGCAGGCGCTGAATCGTGGCAACCACGTCGCTTGCATCGAACGTGGTGCCGTCGTGAAACGACGCTTCGGTGAGTTCAAACCGCCACGTCAGGCCGTCATCGCTGACCGACCAATCGGTCGCCAGGAGCGGCTGAATCGAACCGTCCCGTCCCACCTCCACGAGCGTGTCGTAAAACGATTTCGTGTGCTGAAACGCGCTGGTGGCCGAGGTCACGTGCGGATCGAGCGTATCGGGTTGCGCGTCGGTGACCAAGGTCAAGCGTTCAGCGGACGTCCATGCCGTGAGTGTGAACGCGAGGATGAAGGTGAGCGTGAGCCGCAAGACACGGGGTTGCACAGTGGTTCCTCCAGGGGGTTGTGGCGCTGTCCAGCACGCCTGTCCGCACTCTACAAGGCCGTCATCATGCCGTCGTCAGCCTTGGCGACGTGGCAGGCGCGCGTGAGAGCGCCGCCGACCCGACCCTAATCCCCACTTCAGGACCGCGTTGGCACAGAAGCCCTTGCATTTGCCTGCCGGCATGGTGCACAATGGCGGACGCGGAAGGCGGTTTCCACCCGACCGAGTCCACTCCCCCGTGGGCAAGGTTTTAGGCCGCACGCACCACCCCCACCACCCCCGCGTGCGGCTCCTCCATACCGCCTTCCCAACCCCCAATGCGCGCCCGGCCGTCCCCCCCGACGCTGGGCGCGCACCCCTTTGATTTGAGGTTAGATCCGGAAAAGGAAGCCCGAGCGGACGGGCTTAAGCGTTGGTCTGAGGTGCGTCTTCGGCCTGGTCTTCGGCCTCGTCGGGTGCGGCGGCATAACGACCCCGCAACGCATCCGATCGCGTGCGATCCCAAAGCTCCACGTTGTCGTAATACGCCGCCCGTCCAAGCACATGGGCTGCGACCGGGGCGGTCAGTAGCAAGAACAAAAACGTCAGAAGCGCCTTGGTGACCGCCGCCGTGGAGGCGAACAGCAACGCCGCGGCAAGCAGCACGAAGGCCGCACCGAGCGTGCCCGCTTTGGTGGCGGCATGCATCCGCATGAAGACATCAGGAAAACGGACGGCCCCGACCCCGGCGACGAGCACGAAGGCGGCACCGAGGACCATCACGGCTGCAGCTATGACGTCAATCATCAGACCTCCGGTTGCGCCGCTCGACAAACCGCGCGAACGCAAGCGTGCCCAAGAAGGACACCAACGCCAGGGCAATCGCGGCATCGAGTAACACCGGCTGGTTGCTGATCACGGCGACCAGCACGATGACCGACACGCTCATTAAGCCGATCATGTCGAGCGCCATCACGCGGTCGGGCAGGCTAGGTCCGCGAACCACCCGCACGAACGCCAGGATCAACGAAAGCGTGACGACCGTCAGCGCGACAGGCGCCACGGCGACCACAAGGGGAGACGCCCCCATCACCGCAGCGCCTCTCGAATGCGACGTTCAAACGTGCGTTTAAGTTCGTCGGCTAAACCGTCTGGGTCGGTGCCGTACATGGCGTGCACGTACAGGCAGGAACGGTCGTTGGCCACGTCGATGGTCAAGGTGCCAGGCGTCAAGCTAATCAGGTTCGCAAACAACGTTATTTCACCGTCTCGGGTGAGGTCGAGTGGCACGCGAATCACGGCCGGCTCCATCGTGAGCGTTGGCCTAAGCACATCGAACGCCACCCGCACGCTTGACACGATGAGTTCCCGAATGAAGATGGCCAGCAGCACACCCCCGCGCCACAAGCGCACGACATAACGCGGGTCGCCAAGCGCGCTACCCATGACGTGCAAGACCGCCATGCCCACAAGAAAACCCACGATGAGGCTCACCTGCGTCACGGTGCCCGTCGCAAACGCCCACACAAACGCCAGCAACAAGTTCAGGCCGAACAAAATCATGGCGCCACCTCCGTGCCCAGCGACCCGTTCAAGACAGCGTCAATGTAAAGATCCGGGTTCATCAGTTCCGCGGCAGCAGCGTTGGCTAGCGCAATAAACGGCTCACTGGCCAAGCCGAGCACAACCGTCAGGCCCGCCAAGACCACCGCAGGGACCACCAACGGCCAGGACGCACTCTCGCCTGCTGCGCGCTCGGTCGGTGCGGGCGCCCAGAACGCGCCCTGCCAAATCTTCGTCATCGAGTACAGCGTCAGAAGACCGACCCCTAAGGCGGTGGCGGCAAGCCACGCGTTGCCGGCATCCAAGGAAGCCAGCACCACCAGCGCCTTCGCCCAGAAACCCGAAAGCGGCGGAAAGCCTGCAAGACCGAAGGCAGACACAATGAACAGCAAGGCAAGCCAGAGGTGGGTTTTATACAGCCCACCGAGTCGCCCAAGGTCGAAGCTTCCGCCGGCCCGCCGCATCATCCCCGCAATGAAAAACAGGTTGGCCTTCGCGAAGATGTTGTGCGCCAGGTAGAACACCGCCGCCGCCAAAGCCAAAGGCGTGAAGATCGCGAGGCCCATCAGGATGTAACCGATCTGGCTGACGATATGGAACGACAGGATCTTATGCACCTCGTTCTGAGCGGCCGCACCCAGCACGCCGATCACCATCGTGAGCGCCGCCAACCACGCGAGCACGCCGTGTGTCCACGCCACGTCGTGCGTGAAGAGCAGCGTGAACACCCGAATCAGGGCGTACACACCTACCTTCGTGAGCATGCCTGCAAAGAACGCACTAATTGCGATGGGTGGCGTGTGGTACGACGCTGGGAGCCAGAAGAACAACGGGAAAATCGCGGCCTTAATGCCGAACGCCACCAAGAACAACATCGCCACGACCGTCACCAGGCCAGCTGGCGCGTCGCGCAAGGCCACCGCCAAATCCGCAAAGTTCAAAGTTCCCGTGAGCCCGTAGACGATGCCGATGCTCGCCAAGAACAACAGCGACGACACCAGATTGACTGCGACGTACTTCAGGCCCCCCTCGAGCTGATTGCGCAAGTTGCCGAGGGTGAGAAGCGCAAAGCTGCTGATCAGCAGAACCTCAAACCACACGTACAGGTTGAACAGGTCACCCGTTAAGAACGCCCCATTCACGCCGGCCACGAGGACCAAAAACAGCGGGTGGTACTGAAGCGATTCGCGTGCTGGATCGATGTCCGACAGGGCGTAAATGGCGGTGGCTGCCGCCATGATGGCGGTGATGACCACCATGATGGCCGAGAAGTGATCCGCCACGAACGCAATCCCGAACGGTGCCGGCCAGTCACCAAGCTGCGCTGTTTGAATGCCCAACTGCGACACGCGCATCAGCAGGGCCACCGAAAGGGGCACGAGCGCGAGCGCCGTCAGCGTGGCAATGACACGCTGCGCTGACCGCTGGCCGACCAGGGCGAAAGCGAGGGCGGCCGCCGCGAGGGGCAGCGCGACCGGTGCGACGGTCCACCAGCTACTCATGACGCACCGTCCGACCTTAAGGCATCGTCATCACCGAAGCCCGGCACCGGCTTGGGGTCGTCAAGCCGCTCGGTTAACTCGTCGGTCATCACGGTGCCAAGCCGCTCGTACGTCCGCAGGAGCAGCACCAGCGCGAAGGCAACCAAACCAAACCCAATCACGATCGCCGTCAAAATGAGTGCCTGCGGCAAGGCGTTCGCCACACCCTCAGGTGGCACGCTCGCACCCCCTGGCACCAGCGGTGGGGCGCCACGCGTCAACCGCCCGGCCACAAACAGACTCACGTTGACGGCGCCCGACATCAAAATAAGGCCAAAAATGAAGCGCATCAGGTTGCGCTGCAGCACCAGGTACACCCCTGAGCCGAAGACAATCCCCACCGTGATCGCAACCGCCGTTTCCATCAGTCGTCCTCCAGGCCGAACACCATGGTCAGCACCACACCCACGACCACCAAATAAACCCCGACATCAAACAGTAGTGGCGTGCTCAGCTTCAGCGTGTAACCCCCAAAGTCCTGCACGAACCAAAGGCCGGTCAAAAACGGACGGCCCGCCAAGGCGGCGAGCAGGCCTGCCAACGCTGCCGCGCTCAAGCCCACCCCCATGAGTGGCCGCGGACCGACCGGTAGCAGCGCCGCTGCAGCGGACGACCCAAACGCCAAGGCGTACAGCGCAAGCGCGGACGCCGCGACCAGACCGCCGATAAACCCGCCACCCGGCAGGTCGTGCCCACGCAACAACAAAAACACGCTAAACAGCAGCAAGACCGCGAGCAATAGCCTCGTGGCCGTCCGCAAAATCAGGCTCGTCACGGGCCACCCTCCGGTCCACCGGGTGCGCCTTGATCGGCGGCAGGCGGTTGCTTGCGCACCCGCCTGAGGAGCGCATACACGCCGGTTGCGGCCACCACCAGGACAGCGATCTCGCCCAGCGTGTCAAACGCCCGGAAGTCCACGAGGATCACGTTCACCACGTTCTTCCCAAGTGCGTCAGGGTATGAGGCTGCATTAAAAAACTCGGTTAAGCGCAAGTCCATCGGTTGCGCCGTCACGGCAATCAGCAGGCCGGCAAGCAGCAACCCAGACACGGTCGCGATGCCGCCCGACAGCAGGCGATGGACGGCACCGGTTCGCTCACGCAGCAAACCATCCGGCAGGCGCATCAACACCAGCGCGACCAGAATCACAATCAACGTCTCAACCAAAAACTGTGTGATCGCCAGGTCTGGCGCTGCAAAGAAGGTGAACACCAGCGCGATGGCGAAACCCACCACCCCAAGGGCGGTGATTGCCTCCAGGCGCGAGTGCGCCCGCACGGTTGCGAGCGCCCCGCCGGCCGCCAAGATCAGCACGACCCACTCGTACGGCGTGCCGCTCGGCATCACCAGAGCGTCCGCAGGAATGAGGATTCCACCGCGAAGGAAGGCGGTCAGGCCAACCAGGCCGACAGCGAACCCGAGGATGATCACCAGATGGTCACGCAGGTTGTCGGACTGCACCCGGCGGGCGGTCGCGGCCGACACCTTCGGAATGCCCTTAATGAATGCGTCGTACACACCGGCTGGACCGGCGCGCACGCCACCGAAGGCCGCCTCAAGCGCGGGCTGGAAGCGCGACCAAGCGAACGCCACCACCAACCCAAGCGCCACGGTCAAGATCGACAGCAGCAGCGGCAGGTTGACGCCGTGCCAAAGCTTCAAATAGAAATCGAGCGGCGCGCCGTAGACGGCCGATGCAGCTGGCACGGCCAGCGGTTCAAGCAGCATCGGCAGCACACCGAACGTCACGCCCCCAAGGGCAAGCACGAGCGGACCGAGCCACATCGAAGCCGGCGCCTCGTGCGGCCGTTCCACCGGTGCTTCCACACGCCGGCCCCAGAACGGACGTACCACCACCTGGCCGACAATGCCAATCATGGCGACGCTGGCAGCAATCAGGGCGACCAGCGGCAGCAACGCCGGCAGCAACGCCTCATACGCAAGTTCTTTTCCGATAAAGCCGAGCATCGGCGGCAAACCGGACGCGCTGATCCCCGCCAGGATCGCCACCGTCCACGTCACCGGCATCACGGAGCCAAGCCCGCGCAAGGCGGTCACGTCCCGCGTGCCTGCTTCATGGTCCACACTCCCGGCCACCATGAACAGCGGCGCTTTATAAAGCGCGTGCGCCAGCATGAACACGATCATTGCTTCGCTTGCCACCGTGCCACCCACACCCAGCAAGACCACCAGGGCGCCAAGGGCGATCAGGGTGGAGTACGCCAGAAGTTTTTTCAGGTCGCGCTGCACGAGCGACAAACCTGCCGTGGCCAGCAGTGTTGCTGAACCCACCAGCGTCAGCGTCCAAAACCACACGTCCGTGCTGCCCAGTGCCGGTTGCATGCGCGCCAGTAGGTACACGCCCGCCTTCACCATCGTCGCGCTATGCAGAAACGCACTGACGGGCGTGGGGGCTGCCATGGCGTTCGGCAACCACACGTGAAACGGGAATTGCGCCGACTTGGTGAATGCCCCCAGGGCAATCAACACGAACGCGGGCAGGTAGACCCCTGAGGCGCGAATCGCGTCGCCTTGGGCGACGATTTCGCTGATGCGGAAGGTCCCCACCTCGTTGCCCAGGAGCAGAAACCCAGCAAGCATCGCGAGGCCGCCTGAGCCGGTAATGATCAGGCCTTGCAGCGCCCCGTAGCGGCTTTCGTCCTTCTCGTGCTTGTAGCCGATTAGGAAGTAGCTGGTGAGGCTGGTGAGCTCCCAGAACACGAATAGGGCGATCAGGTCGTCCGCCAGCACCACGCCCAGCATGGCGGCCATGAACGACAACAAAATCAGCAAGAAGCGCGGCTTGAGCGGATCGTCTTTCATGTAGCCACCGGCGTACGACACGACCGCGACGCCCACCACGCTAATCATGAGGGCAAACGTCAACGACAGCCCATCAAGCCGGAAGGCCAGGTCCACGCCTAAGCTTGGAACCCACGGCGTGACTTGCGTAATCCCGCCTGAAACGCGCGGCAGCATGGAGGCGAAGTACACGCTTAGTGCCAGTGGTACGACCGCGAACAGCCACCCAGCCGATGCGCCTGCCCTGCGCGCCGCCCACGGGGCCAAGCCGCCAGCCAGGAAGGTCAGAAGAATCGCGGTCAACATGGGCCGTTCAACTCCTTGGTGACGCACCAACCGGCTGTCTCAAGCGTGCGGGTGCGGGGGTATCGGATACCGGGGATGATGCGTGCTGCAAACCCTCCCCGTTCTGGTTTCGCAGTGTACCTACGCCACGCGGCCTGCTGGTGGAGCCGCGACACGGCCCGAGGGTTCGCTAACGCAACGTCCGGCCACTCTGGTGGATGGCCCAGGTGGAGAAGACGGCCACCAGCAGCAACCCCCACAAGCCGCTGGCGTAACCGCCACTGGCTGCAAACGCCACGCCTAACAGCCACGGTCCAAGCGGCCTGGCGAGGGCCACGATGGTTGTCATGCTGCCGTTGATCGCGCCAAACGAAGCGGTGCCAAAACGTTCGGCCACAAGCCCAGCGCGCGCCAAGGTAGACGCGCCGTTGGACAGACCAAACGTCACCACGAACACCGCCACACCCCAAGGCCCGGTGTGGAGCAGCAGCGCAGCGATGGCCACAATCCGCAAACCGTACGTCACCGTGGCCAGCAGCGAGAGAGGCAACCGCTCGCTTGCCGGCGCGAAAACCAACCTCCCGACCACCTGAAGGAGGCCAAGGCTGCCGGCGGCGAGGGCGGCGTCGGCTGGTGTAAAGCCACGGTTGATGAACAGAGGCACCGCATGGGCCGCCAGGGTGACGATCAGGGTCGTGTCGATGGCGAACGCAACGGTCATGTAACGAAACGCGGGCATGCGGCGCGCCTCGCGAAGCGGCAACGACGCCTCAGGCATGTCTTCCTCAGTATCCGGCGGCCGGCGTACAAAGGCCGCGTGAAGCGGTGCAGCCAAGCCCGCCATCAAGAGTGCGAGGATGAGAAGGGCCGTCTGCCACGAAAATCGTTCGATGAGTGCGTTCGTCGCCGGGACGAAGATCGTGCTCGCTAGGCCGGCCATGGCGGTGACCACCAAAAACGACCGCATCCGGTACCGACCCATCCAGCGGGCCAACACCGTAAACGCCGCCTCGTAGGCCGAGGCGGCCAGCACGACCCCCAAACCCACCATGACGGCATAAAGCTGCCACAAAGCCGTGACGTTCGCCCAGGCAACCAGCAGTAACGCTCCCGTCAGTGAGGCGGTCGTCATCACGACGCGCGCATGCCCGCGGTCGAGCAGGCGCCCGACCGTCCAGGCGGACACGCCGGCCATGAGTAGCATCAGGCTGAACGCGCCCGACGTGGCGTCACGCGTCCAGCCAAACGTCGACTCCATGGGCACGACGGCCACCCCGAACGTGTAATACAGCACGCCGTAGCCGACGGTTTGCGTGACAGCCAGCGCCCAAGTCATGCGCCAACCGCGCGCTAGTGACGTCACGGTCGTCAGTTTAGACGCTTGGGTTCTGGTTTAGGCGGGATGCGGCGTGTGCAGCCTGCTGCAGCCGGGCCGTATGCCCAGTCACCTTTGGCACGACCTCGCGCATCAAGCGGCCGTAACTCTCCAGCGTTGCGGTGGGCCCAGCCCACGTCTTGTGGGTCACCATGACCCCACCTGCACCGGTAGCCTCCAACAAGGCCGCCAGTTTGTCTGCCACCATGTTAGGGCTGCCGATCAGACTGGTGGGCTGCGCAATCAAGTGTGACAACCATGCGTCCTCACCCATGCCGTTACCCGGTTTGGCGTTCACGCCGAGGGCAAACTCAAATCGTTCCCTTAAGGCACCGGCAGCGATTTGATCTTGGGCTTGCTCCTCGCTATCTGCAACGAATGCCGTGACGGGGATCGTGGCTTGCTGCCGGTCAGCGGTGCGGCCTGCATGCTCGGCGCCCGCTTGGGCAATCTGCCACGCCTCGTCGAACCGTTCCGGCCCGACACCAACAAGCCAGCGCAGGCCATGCTGTCCGATCCGCGTCAAACTCGGTTCGTTCATGCCGCAAACGATCGCCATTTCTGGATGCGGTTGCGTATGGGGTTTCACTTGAAGTAGCGCCTCGTGCATTTCGAAGCCATCGCCCTGGATGGTGACGGGTTCCTCGCTGCCCCACAAACGCATCAACACGTCGAACCGTTCAATAAATCGGTCGCGCAATCGCTCAGGGCTCAGGCCAAACGTGAGCGGGTCGCTCGGCAGGCCACCACCTGGCCCAACACCGAGCATCACGCGACCGCGGGTTTGGTGGTCAAGCTGACTGTACGTTCCTGCCACCACCAGCGGATGGTGCTGCGGTAGGGCAACCACGCCACTGCCGAGGCGTAGGCTCCGGGTGCGCTCGGCTGCAGCAGCGATAAACGCCGCAGGGGACGGCAACGTTTCCCAGCCGGTGGAGTGGTGCTCACCGATCCAGGCTTCATGGAAACCGAGCCGGTCGAGTTCCACCATGAGGTTGAGGTCGTCGTGCAGCGTGACGCCAGGGTGATGTTCGGGCGGGTGGATGGGCTGAAGAAATAGGCCTACGCGGACGTTTGTGGATGCCATGCCCCATCATACATTGATGAATATCGATGTATGAGGTAGGCTGCCACTTATGCCTACCCAGTCCGAAACCGCTGCCGATCCTGCCGCTCTCAGTGCGCTAGCCGACCCCACCCGCCGCGCCATCCTCTCGTTTCTGGCGCGCCCCGTGCCCACCGCCTGCACCCGCGAAGATTCCGTCTGCGCCTGCGATCTTGAGACGTTTCTCGGTCTCAGCCAACCCACCGTCAGCCACCACATGAAGGCCCTCAAGGCCGCCGGCTTGGTGACGGCCGAAAAACGTGGTCGCTGGGTGCACTACGCCCTAAGCCGCGACACCTTGCATGCCATTGCGAGCTGGTTTAGCGACCTTGCGCTGGCCGCTCCCGAGGCCGACACGACCACGACACCAGGGGACCCTGCCCATGTCGCGTAGCCTGGCCTTTTTCGAGCGCAACCTCACCGCCCTCATCTTTGCCGCGATGGCACTTGGCCTGCTGCTATCCGCCGCTGTGCCGGCCGTCAGCAACTGGCTGGCCGCGGCTCATGTTGGGACGACCAGCATCCCCATCGCCCTTGGTTTGATCTTGATGCTCTGGCCGCCGCTGGCCAAGGTCCGTTACGGCGCCCTGCCGCGCGTCTTTGCCGACGTCAAGATCCTCGGCTTGTCGCTCCTGCAGAACTGGCTGATTGGACCGCTCCTTATGTTCGGCCTGGCGGTAATCTTCCTGCCAGACCGGCCGGAGCTCATGACCGGTGTCATCCTCATCGGGCTTGCGCGCTGCATCGCCATGGTGCTCGTTTGGAACGACCTGGCCGACGGCAACGGCGATTACGCCGCCGGTCTGGTGGCCTTCAACACCGTCTTCCAGCTCGCCCTGTTCGGTGTGTACGCCTGGCTTTTCCTCACGGTCCTGCCGCCCCTGGTCGGCCTTGAAGGCCGCCTGGTACCCGTCACCTTTGGTGATATCGCAAGTGCGGTCCTGATCTATCTTGGCGTGCCGTTCCTGCTGGGCGTCATCACCCGCTACGCCGGCATGGCGACGGTCGGGCTTGAGCGTCTTGAGCGCGACGTCTTTCCGCGCCTGTCGGTCGTCACACCTGTGGCGCTGCTGTTCACCATCGCGGCGATGTTCACCCTGCAAGGCGGCCGGGTGCTTGCCCTGCCGCTCGACGTCCTGCGCGTCGCGGTGCCGTTGCTGCTCTACTTCGTGCTGATGTTTGCGGTGTCGTGGTGGATGGGACGCCTCGCGGGGGCCGATTACGGCCGTACGGTCAGTCTGTCGTTTACAGCCGCCAGCAACAATTTTGAGCTCGCCCTCGCCGTGGCGGTCGCGGTGTTCGGTCTCGGTTCGGGTGTCGCCTTCGCGGCGGTCATCGGACCGCTTGTGGAGGTCCCGGTCATGCTCGCGTTGGTCACGGTGGCCGTACGGCTGAGGAGGCGCCTGGTGGGCGAGCCCGAACCGGCCCCAGAAGGCTTGGTGGATGCTGCGGGCGAGGCGTGCGAACCGGCGGCGGGTGTGGCCCGACGTGCGGAGGGAGCGTCGTGAGAATCCTGGTGTTGTGCACCCACAACTCAGCGCGTTCGCAAATGGCGGAGGGGTGGATTCGTGACCACGCCGCCCGTGCTGGCCTGGACCTTGACGTCCACTCAGCCGGCACGGAAGCGACCGCCGTGAAACCGGATGCGGTGACGGTCATGCGCGAGGTAGGCATCGACCTATCAGGCCACGCATCGAAGACGCTGTTTGACGTGCCAGACCCATGGAATTTTGATGTTGTGATCACCGTCTGCGATGCGGCCAACGAGGCGTGCCCTGCCTACCCGGCGGCCACGCAGCGTATGCATGTGCCGTTTGCCGACCCGAGTGGCGCCTCGCTCAAGACGTGGCGGGTTGTACGGGGTGAGATTGGCGGTATGGCAGCCCGGCTGGTGGACGCCCTCGCGGCAGGACAGGCCGTGAGCGAAGACGTGCTTCAAGGCGCCTAATGAGGTTAAAAACCGGCAGTCGTGCCGGCATGCAACCGGCCGTACGGTAGGCTCGCGGGCGTGAGTATCGTCCGCAAGGTGTTTGACCTGTTAACCCCCCGCGAGCAGCGCCAGGCCATGCTGCTGATCCCGATTGTGGTGCTGATGGCGCTCGCTGAGGTGGGCGGGATCGCGATCGTCGCGCCGTTTCTAAGCCTCGTCAGTGACCCGGGCCTGGTGGAACGCGGCGGACTGATGGCGTGGGGTTATGAAACCTTCGGCTTCCGGAGTGTGAACCGCTACACCCTCGCCGTCGGCGTTGTGGTTATTGCCGGTCTACTCCTGTCGAACCTGATCCTCATCGCGGGCAACTGGGCGCTATTTCGCTTCGGTGCGCTGCGTAACCACACGATCAGCCGGCGGCTGTTGGTGCGTTACCTGCAGCAGCCCTACGCGTTCTTCTTGCAGCGCAACAGCTCGGCGCTTGCCAACAACATCCTGCAAGAGGTTTTCCAAATCATCAATGGGGTGGTGATTCCCGGTCTCATGCTGATCGCGAAGGGCGTGGCCGTCATCACCGTGATCATTTTCTTGATCATTCTCGATCCGCTGCTTGCCCTGCTGGCCGGCACGCTGCTCGGTGGGGCGTACGGCTTCATCTTCATGCTTACCCGCAGCTACCTGGGGCGCATCGGCCGTGAACGCGTCGACGCCAACCAGCAGCGCTACCAAGCCGCCAACGAGGCGATGGGCGGCATCAAAGACTTGCGGCTGCTCGGCCGCGAAGCCGAGATGGTCAACCGCTACAACCGCCCGTCGCGCGACTTTGCGGAATTTCAGGCCAACAGCCGCATTATCGGTACCGTGCCGAAGTACGCGCTTGAAGCGATCGCGTTCGGCAGCATCGTCGCCATGGTTCTGTTCCTGCTCGCGAGCGGCAGCAGCGTCGGCGGAATCATCCCCGTCGTCGGTGTCTACGCCTTCGCGGGCTACCGGCTGCTTCCTGCCCTCCAGCAGGTGTTCAGTGGGGCCACGCAAATCCGTTACAGCCAAGGGGCGCTTGATGAGGTGCACGAGATGGTGTCCCAGATCGATGCGACGCTGGCGGACGCCGACGCGTTCGTCAACCGCGACGACCTCACCGCCCTGCCGTTTCGGGACCGCATCGAACTGCGCGATGTGCAATTCGCGTACGAAGGAGGCGACGCCGTCCTGCAGGGGCTCAACCTCGACATTCCGTTCCGTTCGTCCGTGGCGTTTGTCGGCACGACCGGCGCGGGCAAAACCACCCTCGTGGACGTCATCCTCGGTCTGTTGACCCCCACCGGCGGAGAGATCCGCATCGACGGCACACCGCTCGATGCCGGTACCGTGCCGCAATGGCAGAAGAACCTGGGCTACGTCGCCCAGTCGATCTATCTCACCGACGACACCGTCGCCCGCAATATTGCGCTCGGTTTGCCTGAGGACGCCATCGACATGGACGCCGTCCGCCGCGCAGCCGAGATGGCGCAGGTGCACACGTTCATTGAAAACGACCTACCGGACGGCTATAGCACCGTCGTCGGTGAGCGTGGCGTGCGGCTCTCAGGTGGTCAGCGCCAGCGGATCGGTATCGCCCGCGCGCTCTATCACGACCCAGAAGTTCTCGTGTTCGACGAAGCCACCAGCGCGCTTGACGGCGCCACCGAACGTGCTGTTTATGAAGCGATTCGCGAGCTATCCGGCCGGAAAACAATCCTCACGATCGCCCACCGTCTCGCCACCGTTCAGGATGCCGACACCATCTTCATGCTCGACCGCGGCCGCATGACCGCCCAAGGCACGTACGACGAGCTGATCAAGAGCAACGAGGCGTTCCGCCGCATGGCCGACCACGCGGCGGTCTGAACGCGCCAGTCTGAACGGTCGCACGGACGCGGCGTTACCCTTGCTGCAAGGAGGCCCCATGGACATTCCCGAACCCGCCCGCAAGCTGCTCGAGGCCCGCTTTGAAGGTGAAGATTGGACCCTCATGCACGCCTGGATTAGTGAAGAAACGGTGCTGTGCGTTTGCGCCATCGCCGGTGAAGGTGCCATCGATGCCGACGACGAAGGTGTCCTCGATGTCGATGCCGTGCGCATCGAGGCGCTGCAGCTCTTCAGCGAAGGCACCGCCGACTGGACGCTCAGTGAAGACGGCGCCTTCTCGATGGCCGACGTCTTCGGCGACCTTCTTGGCGACACGCACGACCATGAAGACGCGCACGACCCCGGACCACCCCTCGAGTCGTAAGGGCGTTGCAGCCTCCGCCTAAGCGGCAGGCGACACGCGCTTCAGCCGCAACGCGTTCGTTACCACCATGACGCTCGAAAGACCCATGGCGGCCGCCGCCAGGATGGGTGACAGCAACACCCCCAGCAGCGGGAAGAGCGCCCCGGCAGCAACCGGAATGAGCAGCACGTTATAGCCGAACGCCCACACCAGGTTTTGCTTGACGTTGTTCAGGGTGCGCCTTGAGATCTTCATGGCGGTTGCGACCGTCCGCAAGTCGCCTTGCATCAACACCACGTCCCCCGACTCGATCGCCACGTCCGTACCGGTGCCGATCGCCACGCCAACATCGCTTGTGGCAAGCGCCGGCGCGTCGTTAATCCCGTCGCCTACAAACGCCACTTTGTCACCCGACGCCATGAGCCGCTCCACCGCTTCAACCTTGCCGGCAGGCAGCACCTCCGCGACCACCTCGTCGATGCCAAGGCGCGCCGCGATGGCCTCGGCGGTCCCGCGGTCGTCACCGGTCACCATGACCACCTTCAGGCCTTGCGCTTGCATGCTCTCGACCGCTTCCGCACTACCGAGTTTGACCGGATCGGCCACTGCCAAGAGCAGCATCAACTCGCCGTCGACGGCTGCTGCGAGGGGGGTTTTACCCTCCGCCGCCCAGGTGGCCGCGCGTGTTTCGCTATCGGCGGTATCCATGCCGAGTTCTTTAAACCAACGCAGCGAACCGACCTGAACCAGGCGGCCGTCCACCGTGCCTTGCACGCCACGTCCCGCCAGCGCTTCAAAGCCTTCGGCCTCCACGAGATCGGGATGCGTCTCCAGTACCGACCGGACGACCGCCTGCGCGATCGGATGTTCGCTCTTGGCCTCTACCGACGCGATCAGCGGCAGCAGGTCATTACCGTTCT
>CAJXNS010000018.1 GCA_913057165.1 uncultured Trueperaceae bacterium | reverse complement strand
TGGAACAGACAAACACCGCCCTGATTGGCCGAGAAAACCCGCTGGTGGATGCCCTGCTGGGCGCGGCGGCATCGGCGCGACATGACGCTCGCGCCACACTGGCGCGCATGATGGTGCATCACGATCTCAGCGACGTGCCCACCGTGGTTGCGGCCATCCTGCGATATGACGATGCTGCGGTTTGGGGGCAGCAACCATGGCCGACCGGCGTTCGTGCATGGTTACGTAGGGATGTTGCGCGCCTGCTTGAGGCGTACGCGGGGCTCGATGCGACACCTGACGGCAACCTGCCGCTGTCCGACCTGGCAGGTCCGCCTGACGCAGCGTTGGCGGAGCTTCGCCAAGCGATCATGGCCCCTTCAAGTTCAGCGGATGCTGTTCTGGACGCCGCCGCGGACGTGCGAAAGCGGTTGGGTGGCGGTGCCCTTGCGCGCCACACCCACCTGGCGTTTCGCGATGGGGAACTCAGCGGCGTACCTGAAGCAAACCCCACGAATTTAGACGACCTCATCGGCGTCGATGAGCCGGTGACCGCCATCCGCCGCAACCTTGAAAGTTGGGCGTCGGGTGGCGCGGCGTTGGACGTCCTGGCGTACGGCCCGCGGGGTTCGGGCAAGTCCACCACGGTGCGCGGGTTGCTCTCAAGCTACGTGGCCCGCGGGGTTCGGCCGGTGGAGGTGCCCCCCGACACCCTGACGCGACTGCCGTGGCTGGTGGACCGCCTCGCGGGGCGGCCTGAACGTTTTGCCCTGTTTATTGATGACTTGTCTTACGAACGACCGGAAGACGTCCCGTCGGCCCTGAAATCGTGGCTGGACGGTTCGTTGGGCGGACGCCCCGAAAACGTGCGCTTGTTCGTGACCAGCAACCGCCGGCGCCTGGTACGGCAGCGGTTCTCGGAGCGTCCAGACCTGGGTGACGATGACCCTCAGGCGTGGGATACGCAGCAGGACCGCATGGCGCTCGCGGACCGGTTTGGGTTGGTGGCCATGTTCCCAACGGTGGGACGCAAGACCTACCTTGAGGTTGCGGTGTCACTGGCGCAACGGCGCGGTTTGCACGATCCTGAGCTGGAAGCCAAGGCGGTGCGGTTCGCCCAACAAGGACACGGCTTTAGCGGCCGCAGCGCCACGCAGTTCGTGGACGCCTTGGCAGCCGGGCTGCTTTAAGCGCCAACGCCACGCCCACTGCGCAAGGTGTGCGCCACAAACGCCAGCAAGCGCGGGGCGCGCCCCCAACGCTTACGGTCAGCCGCAATGCGCCACGCCCACTCAAGGCCGGTGTTGCGCGTCCATGCCGGCGTCCGCTTTGCAACGCCCGCAAGGACATCCAGCGTGCCGCCCACGCCGATACTGACCGCACCACGCCAGGCGTGCTGGTGGTCAAACAGAAAGCGTTCTTGTCGCTCTCCAAGGCCAGCCAGAATCAGCTTGGCCCCCGACCGCCCCACCGCCTCGGCCACCCTGGCCGCCTCCGCATCTGAAAAGTACCCATCGTGCACCCCCACCACGTTCGTGCCGTACTGGGCCTCGGCGACCTCAGCGGCGCGTTCTGCCACCCCCGGTTGACCACCAAGGAAGAATGCGGGCACGCTCGCGCCGCCGTGACGCAACAGGTCGGTCGCAAGGTCCACGCCCGGCACGCGTCCGGGCAAGATCACGCCCTGGTGGCGCGCTGCCCACACGATCCCGATCCCATCGGCGACCATTAGATCGGCATGTTCCAAGGCTTCGCGTAACGCCACGTCGTCCCGCGCTCGCACGACCAACTCCGGATTGAGGGTCACCACAAAGCCTCCACGCCCGTCATGGATGCGGGACTCAATCAGCTCACGCGCTTGCGTGAGATCAACGCGGTCGACGCGATAACCCAAAACGGAAGGGGTGGGGGAGAACGCTTCCATGCTGGCTTGACGATAGCAAGCAGGCATTCCGCCTGCCGCCGCGAAGCGCGAGCCTGCGGTACCGTGCTGGTTCATGACGCCGGCCGACACGCCCCGTGGTTTTGTGCACGCATACGAGACCGGTTCGCTCAATGCGTTGTTTCAGGTGCCCGCAGGCGCCCAAGACCAAGGCCTGTCTCGGCCTGCACCTGACGGGGTGGCCGCATTGGCGGACGCCCTTGACGCGCAAGCGCGTAAGCGTGCCGACCGTCCCGCGCAACTGGCCGCCATCGAACGCCTGCGCCAACCGGGCGCCCGCGCGGTGTTGACCGGCCAACAGCCTGGCTTGCTGCTCGGTCCGATGCTCACCCTCGTCAAGGCGATGACGGCGATCAAGATCGCTGCTGCGCACGACCGCCAAGATCGTCCGGTGGTCCCCGTCTTCTGGGTGGCGTCACAAGATCACGACATTCGCGAGATCGACCATGCGTACCTCCTCGGCATGGATGAACAACTCACGACCGTGCACTTCGACTGGCCGGACGGACAACCCAGCAGCCTCCTGGCATGGCAGAGCGACTGGACCGGCCACATCGATCAGATGCTGGCAACACTCGACGCACCCGAGCCACACGCCAGCGAAACCCGTGCGTGGATTCAGGACGCCCTCAACGGCGCGACGTCGGTAGGAGACGCCTTCGCGCGGCTACTGTCCGCCACGCTCGGTGATGACGGCCTGGTGGTCGCCGACCCTACCGACCCAACCCTGGCGCAACGGTTCGTGCCCACCATCAAGCGGGCGTTGGCGGGAGCGCTTGACGACTCACGGTCGATCAATGCAGCAGGCGCGGCACTAAAGGGGCTTGGCTTTGAGCCACAACTCGGGCGTTCTGAGGGCGCCACCAACCTCTTCATGGTGCGACCCAGCGGGCAGCGTGAACTGTTGCGAAGCGATGGACGTCAGTATTGGACGGAAGAGCAGACCGCCGAACGGTATGCCCTTGAAGATCTCGAACGCGCGCTCGACAACGATCCGAACGCGATCACCCCAGCGGCCGGTCTGCGTCCCGTTGTGCAAGATGCCACCTTCCCAACGGCCGTGACGGTGCTGGGTCCCGGAGAACTTCGCTACGTTGCCCAACTGCGTGGTGTGTACGAACGCCTTGGTGTGCCCATGCCCGCCATGCACGCCCGCGCCAACCTGACCCTGCTGGAACCCCCGGTGGTTCGCATACTGGGGCGTTACGGCCTCACGGCGTCCGACTTCCAGCGTGACCCGGACGGTACTGCGGCACGCATGGCACTCGGCGCGGATTTACAGCCGTTTGAGGCTGCATCGGCCGCATTGGAGCGCGACATAACGGCGCTGCTCGAGGCGGTACGTCCCATCGACCCGACGTTGGCCGGCCCGGTTGGCAAGGCGGAGGATGCCTTACGGCGGAGTCTGGAGCGGCTCGAAAGTAAAACGGCTCAGGCGAAACTCAAGAAGGACGAGACGGTCGCCCGGCACGTCGCGCGCTTGCGCGCCCACTTACGCCCGAATGGGGTTCCGCAAGAACGACTGTTGAGCCCCATGTCGTTTTTTATGAAGTTCGGCCGTGAGGCGACCCTCAGGCGCCTTCGGGCCATGGCGCCGGCCGGTGAACAGGCCCTGCCGGTTGACCTTTAAGGGCGGTTAGCCGCGCCGGTAGTTTGGTGCGTCCTTGGTGACCGTCACGTCGTGCGGGTGGCCTTCAATGAGGCTGGCTTGCGTGATGGTCACGAGTTCCGCTTCGGTTTGAAGGGCGGCAATGTCGGGTGTGCCGCAGTACCCCATGGCGCTACGTAAGCCGCCGAGCATTTGGTGCACCACGTCGCCGACCGGACCTTTGAACGGCACCATGCCCTCAATGCCTTCTGGGACCAGTTTCTGTTGCTGTTCTTGGAAGTAGCGGTCGGCGCTGCCGCCCTTCATGGCCCCTAGGCTGCCCATGCCGCGGTAGGCCTTGTAGCGACGCCCGTCACGCAGGATGTCCTCACCGGGTGCTTCTGTGGTGCCGGCCAGCATTGAGCCCACCATGACCGATGAAGCGCCAGCGGCAATGGCTTTGCCGACGTCCCCGGTTTGTTTGATGCCGCCGTCGGCGATGACGGGTACGTCAGCCGCCCGGGCGACCGATACGGCGTCCATGATGGCCGTCAGTTGCGGCATGCCTACGCCGGTCACCACCCGGGTGGTGCAGATTGACCCGGGTCCGACGCCTACTTTGACGGCATCCGCCCCGCGGTCGATCAGGTCTTGTGCGGCCCCTGCGGTAGCGACGTTCCCGGCAACGACATCCACGTCGTGGCGTTCTTTCAGGGCGACGAGCGTATCCATGATGCCCTCAGAATGGCCATGGGCACTGTCGAGCACAAGGACGTCCACGCCCGCCTCCACCAGTGCTGAAGCGCGCTCGTGCACGTCAGCCGTGGCGCCCACGGCGCCCGCGACCCGCAGCCGGCCGAGACTGTCTTTGGCGGCATTGGGGTATTCAAGCTTCTTGGTGATGTCTTTGATGGTGATCAAACCGCGGAGTTTTTTACCCTCAACGACGAGCAGTTTTTCGATGCGGTGCTGCTTGAGGTGATCGCGAGCATTTTCTAACGTGGTGCCAACCGGGACGGTGATGAGGTTGTCGCGGGTCATGAGTTCCTCGACAGACCGGTCGGGGTTGTCTTCAAAGCGAAGGTCGCGGTTGGTGAGGATGCCGACCAACGTGCCGTCACCTTCGACAATCGGCACCCCGCTAATGCGGTATTCGCTCATCAGTCGTTCGGCGTCGCCGATGGTGGCCGTGCGGGGCAGGGTGATGGGGTCGACGATCATCCCCGACTCGCTCCTTTTGACCTTGAGGGCCATCTCCGCTTGGTCCTCGATCGAAAGGCGCTTGTGTAGCACGCCGATTCCGCCTTGGCGGGCCATGGCAATGGCCATTCTGGTTTCCGTCACCGTGTCCATTGCAGCCGAGGCAAGGGGGGCGTTGAGTGTGACGTGACGGCTGAAGCGTGTTTCTAAGTTGACGTCTTTTGGCAGGACCTGCGACCGACCTGGCACCAGCAGCACGTCATCAAACGTCAGGGCCGTGCGCAGCGTTTTCGGCGCTGAATTAAGGTTGGCTGGCGCGTCGGACATACGGACCTCCTGCAGGCGGCTTGGCCGCCGAGTGGACGCAGCATAACCGCCGCAGGCGACCGGCGCGTTTAGCCAGTGAACGGGTCTTCGGTGGCGTTCGCAAGTTGCTCAAGCCAGGCGCGTTCAAGTCGCACCGCGCGCCCGTCGCGGCCTGTGGGGACGTGTTCGGTGAAGCCCGTCGCGATGAGGGTCTCGCCGCGGTGGACGCGATACTCAAAACGTGCGTAGCGGCTCTTGAGTTTCGTTAAGCGACAGGCGACCGCCAGGTCGTCATCGAAGCGTGCGGCCGTCCTGTACGTCACGCCGATTTGTGCGACCGCCATGGAGGTTCCGCTTTCTTCCATCGTGCGGTACGACACCCCTTGATTGCGTAACCATTCAACCCGAGCGACTTCAAACCAGACGACGTAGGCGCCGTGGTGGGCAATCCCCATTTGGTCGGTCTCGGCAAAGCGGACGCGGAGGTTCATACCTCCCACGGTAGCAAGCCGTGGTCGTGAAGCGCTGCGAGGATTTTTCGGTCGAGGCTTGATAAGGCAAGCTGGGTCGCTTCATGGGCGTTCACAAAACGCCCTTCGCGGCCTCGTGGAGGGTGATCCGGCATGATCGCCACATCGACCGTCAGCTTCCGGTGCGTGAACGCATGGCGCACCGTCGTCACCGTGCGCCCGTGCGTGGGTTGGTCGCTCTGCGGGGGACCCCACTGCCCACCGAGTGGCATATCGTCCGGCCGTCGCTCCAGCCAGACACGGTCGCCGTCCAGCCAAATCTGGGCGTAGTGGTGGACGGAGGTTGGTGGGGTTCGCTTCCGCGCGGCAGGGTAGGCCCACCAGGCGTCCTGGCCGCGGCATACGTGGCGAAGTGGGCAGCGGTGGCAGTGTGGTTCTTTGACGGTGCATACGGTGGCGCCCAGTTCGATTAAGGCTTCGGTGCCTCGTTCTGGTCTGTGCTTGGGTAGCAGGTCGTCAAGGTGGTCCTGCAGGTCGGTGTCGCGCGGGTTTGGTTCTGCCAGCAGCCGCGCGCCCACGCGGCGGACGTTGCCGTCGACCGCCACGGTGCGCTGGCCGTACGCAAAAGCGGCGATGGCGCGCGCGGTGTACGCCCCAATGCCTGGCAGTTGCTGCAGTTCAGGCACGGTTTTAGGCAATCTTCCGTCGTGGTGCGTCATGACCTGCTGAGCGGCTTGGTGGAGTAGGCGTGCGCGGCGGTAGTACCCGAGGCCTTGCCAGGCCGACAGGACGTCATCAAGGTCAGCCTGGGCGAGGCTGCCTACGGTCGGGAAGCGTTCGATGAACCGCTCAAAGTAAGGCGCGGCGGTCACCACTTGGGTTTGCTGCAGAATGATTTCGCTGACCCACACCCGGTACGGCGTGCGTTCATGCCGCCACGGCAACGTCCGCTGCTGCGTATCAAACCAGTGGGAGAGGGCCGCTGCTGCGTCCTTCATGGCGGTCATGGGTGCAGGCTAACGCGCGACCGACCCAACCGTGCGACTTTCGAAACGAAAGCACTTCTTTAATTTCGGGCATCTCCCGCGTGTCGAACCTGAAAAAGATTGATGCATTGCAAGCCAAATATGACATCGACAAAAACGCAGGAAATGTCGTCAAGGACGGGGTTGACGGCGTGTCATCTCGCGGTGTACTCTGTTCGCTGCGCTTGGTTGGGTCACGCGCCCAACCATCAACCCCTCACCCCGTACGCTTTAAAAGCGAAAGCCCACGGGGTTTGGGCCAAGGAGGCAAACCATGCAAACCGTGAGCACCCCATACGGCAGTTTAGAACTTGATCCCGCCCAACTCGAACTCGGCGAACTCGTGGTGAGCGACGACGGCGTGGAGCTTGAAGTCACCTCGCTGGACCCGCTGTCTTTCGAGCCGGCACCCGAAGAGGCCGAGGACTGGGGGGAGTGAGCACAAGCGCTCACGCGCGGCGCATCGCCATGGTGCACGACCGCGTCAGGCCAGAAGAAAAACTACTGATGGAGGCGCTCCGCAACACGGGCGCCTCCGTTTCCACGGTTTACGCCCCCGATCTGCTTTGGAGCACCGACACCCCAACGCTAGAAGCAGACGTGGTTCTTCTTAGGACTTTGTCGCACGCACGCACGTTGGCGCTCGCAAAGCTGCTTGAGGCCGAAGGCCTGACGGTCGTCAACAGCGCAACCACCATCGAAACCGCCGGCGATAAGGCCGCCACTTCCGCTGCACTCAAAGCCGCGGGTGTGCCCCAACCCAAGACCTTCGTGGCATTCTCAGAAGCGCAGGTCTTTGAAGCATGCGAGCAGCTTGGGTACCCCGTGGTCCTCAAGCCCACCGTCGGCAGCTGGGGCCGGATGGTCTCGCGCCTGTCCGACTGGGACGCGGTGCAGGCCGTCCTTGAACACAAAAGCGTCCTTGGCGGCCCGCAGCATCAGATCCTGTACGTCCAAGAGCACGTCAATAAGCCTGGCCGTGACCTGCGTGCCTTCGTGGTTGGCGATGACGTCATCGCAGCGATCGCCCGCGAAGGTGAGGACTGGCGCACGAACACGGCTAGGGGCGCTCACGCGTACGGCGTTGACGTCACCGAGCCGCTGCGCAGCGTGGCCCTCCAAGCCGCCGAAGCGGTCGGAGGCGGTATCCTTGCCGTTGACCTGCTCGAGTCGGACCGCGGCATGTTGGTGGGGGAGATCAACCACGGCATGGAGTTCCGCAACTCGATCGAGTCGACCGGCGTCGATATTCCCGCACGCATGGCCGACTGGTTGAACCGACCCCAGCCGTAACCCAGCGAAGGGGGCAGCACGCCTCATGACCCAAACCCCTGACCGTTTAAAGGTGGCCATTGTTGGCGCCTCCGGCTACGCCGGCGGCGAGTTCCTGCGCCTGGCGCTTGGCCACCCCAACCTCGAGGTCGTGCAAGTCACCAGCGAACGCTACGCCAAGCAGCCCGTCTCGCTGGTGCACCCAAACTTGCGAGGGCAGACGAAACTGCGGTTCGTCCCACTTGAGGCCCTCGAGCCAGCCGATGTGCTCGTCTCCGCACTGCCGCACGGCGAGTTCGCCGGACGGCTTGACGCCTACGCGCAAATGGCGGATGTGCTCATCGACCTATCGAGCGACATGCGGTTTGCAGACCCAGACGCTTACGAACGCACCTACGGCCATCCGCACCCAGCCCCCGGTGACCTAGGCACGTTTGTGTACGCCATGCCTGAATTGCACCGGAACGCATTGGTAGGTGCAGGGCGCCTGGCGGGCGCTGGTTGCCTGGCGACCGCCGCCACGCTGGCTGTCTGGCCGTTCCTGCAAACCCCCATCCTCGCCAAGGGAGACGTCATCATTGAAGGCAAGATCGGCTCCTCGGCGGCAGGGGCGCAGCCTTCACGGTCGGGCCACCACCCAGAACGCAGCGGTGCGGTGCGCACCTACCAGGCCACCGGCCACCGGCACGAGCCGGAGATCGCCAAGAACCTAAGTGGCCGCATCACCCCGCATCTCACCGCCACCGCCGTGGAGCGCGTGCGCGGTATTCAGGTTACGGCCCACCTGTTCGTGCAAGACGGCACCAGCGAGCAGGACGTTTTAGAGGCCTTGCGTGAAGCGTACGACGATGAGCCGTTCGTGCGTTTGGTGCTTGCCAGGAGGGGCATCCACCGCGTGCCCGATCCAGCCGTGCTCGACGGCACCAACTTCCTCGATATCGGTTTCGACCTCGATCGCGATAGCGGCCGTCTGGTCGTCATGACCGCGATCGACAACCTCGTGAAGGGCACCGCCGGGCACGCCCTGCAATCCCTCAACATTGCGCAAGGCTGGCCGGAAACGACCGGCTTGACGTTCATGGGGTTACACCCATGATCGTCGTCAAGATTGGTGGCGGTGAAGGCATCGAACCAGGTCCGTTGCTTGCCAACGTGGCGCAACGACACGCCGCAGGTGAACGTCTGGTGATGGTGCACGGCGGCAGTCATGAAACCAACCGCGTGGCGGAAGCCTTGGGTCATCCCCCTCAGTTCGTGACCGGACCGAGTGGCCGCCAATCGCGTTACACCGACCGCGCCACACTCGAGATTTTTGAGATGGTTTACGCCGGCAAGGTCAACACCACCATGGTCGAATCCCTGCAGGCTCAAGACGTCCCCGCCGTGGGCCTGTCGGGGGTGGACGGGCGCCTGCTTTATGGCCGCCGAAAAGCGTCGGTCCGATCGGTTGAAAACGGCAAAACGAAAATCCTCCGTGGCGACCACACCGGCACCGTCGATCAGGTCAACCACGCCCTCCTGACGCTGCTCCTCGACGCCGGCTATTTGCCCGTCATTTCACCACCTGGCATGAGCGATGACGGCGTCGCCGTCAACGTAGATGGCGACCGCGCCGCCGGAGCCATTGCCACCGCTCTCGAGGCGGACGCATTGGTGATCCTGTCGAACGTCCCAGGGTTACTAAAGGATGTGAGCGACCCATCAAGCCTCATCCGTCACGTGGACGCCGACCGTCCCGAGGCGGTGGCACCTTACGTGCAAGGTCGAATGCATGCCAAACTGGACGGTGCGGTTCGCGCCGTGCAAGGCGGCGTGGGGCGCGTGGTGCTCGCCAGCGCCAATGTCCCGCAGCCGCTCGATGCGGCATTGCAGGGGGAAGGAACCGTCGTTCAATGACCGACCTTAGCCACAGCCAAGACCTCATCGAGCGAGACGCCGCCCATCACTCTGGCCTCTTCAAACCCCGTCAAGCGTTCGTTCGCGGCGAAGGCTGTGAGTTGATCGATGCCGACGGACGTCGTTACCTAGACCTCATGGCCGGCATCGCGGTTGCGTCTCTGGGGCACGCGCACCCCGCACTGGTTGAGGCGATCACAGAGCAGGCCTCCCGCTTGATTGTGGCACCCCAAAACCAAGCGAACGACACGCGCACAGAATTTTTAGAAGCCTTGTTCCGCCTTGCGCCTACACCGCTCAACCGGGCGTTTTTGTGCAATTCCGGTACCGAAGCCAACGAAGGCGCCATCAAGTGGGCCAGGGCCGCCACGGGACGTCACGGATTTGTCGCCACCAAGCGTGGTTTTTCCGGTCGGACGCTCGGCGTGCTGCCGCTCAACTGGACGAAAAAGTACCGTGATCCCTTCGAGCCGCTCGGTTACCAAGCCTCTTTCGTGTCCTACGGCGACATCGAAGCGCTTGAGGAGGCCGTCGACGACACCACCGCCGCGGTGTTCCTGGAGCCCGTGCAAGGCGAGGGCGGCATCCATCCTGCGGACGCCGCGTACCTGCAGGCCGCTCGGGACATCACGCGGCGTCACGGCGCCCTGCTCATTATGGATGAGGTGCAGTCGGGAGCAGGCCGAACAGGAACCTTCCTTGCGCACGAACAGGCCGGCGTGGAGGCCGATATCGCCACCATGGCCAAAGGCCTCGCGAGCGGTGTTCCCATTGGAGCGATCCTCATGAGCGACGAGGTGGCAGCTGCCATGCCTGCTGGTGGGCACGGTACGACCTTCGGTGGTAACCCGCTCGCGGCTGCTGCCGGCCTGACCGTCCTCAAGCAGCTAGAAGGCGGACTGCTTGAGCACGTCCGTGAAGTAGGCGGGCACCTACGCCGGAGACTGGATGAGCTCGCCGAAGGGGACAAGCGAATCCGTGAGGTGCGCGGTGTCGGCCTGATGATCGGTATTGAGTTTAAAGAGAAGGTCGCCCCCATCCTGGCAGCGCTCGAAGCGCGCGGTGTTGTGGCGATTAATGCCGGCGCAACCGTCGTTCGGATGGTGCCGCCACTGATCATCACCCAAGCCGAGGCCGACCGGGCGGTAGACGCCCTAGCCGGCGCGATGGAGGACACCCGGGGTGGATGAGGCCTCGTGGGCGCTCAACCTGCTTGAGCGCAGCGTCCAGCTACCCAGCGTCTCCGGCTCTGAGGCCGAAGCGGTCGGCGAACTCGTCGCGTACTTAAAGGATGCCGGTATGCACGCTTGGCAGGATGACGCCCACAACTTGGTGGTCGACGCCGGCGACGCACCGCCAAGCTTGTACGTCTTGGGGCACATTGACACGGTGGCAGGCCATGTACCGGTCGAGCAGCGAGATGGCCAGCTGTACGGGCGCGGCACCGTCGACGCCAAAGGCCCTCTGATGGCCGCGATCGCTGGCCTAAAGCGGCTTGACCCTGCGGTATTGCGCCAAACCGGCATCCGCGTCATCGGTGCCGTTGGGGAGGAAGCTCCCGGCAGCGTCGGCGCCCATCATGCTGTTAGAACGATGCAACCGCCCGACTGGCTGGTGATCGCCGAACCTTCCGGATGGGACCGCGTCGCGCTTGGCTACAAGGGTCTGGTGCGCGCAGATGTCGCCACAGCACGGGCTTCAGAACATTCAGCTGGACCCAACCCTTCCGCCTCCGATCGGCTGGTGGAGTACCTTTCTTCGGTACGGCAGGCACTGCTGGCCTGGAATGCGGAGGGGGCGCGGTTGTTTGACTCGGTGCAACCGTCCATCCTGAAGTTGAGCCATACGCACGATGGGCTGGAAGAGCACGCCTCAGCGCGCGTCGGGGTTCGCCTCCCACCCGATTGCGACCCCCAAGAGGTTGCGGACGTATTCAAGCAACAAGCGCCCGCCCACGGCGTTGAGGTCCGTATCCTAGAAGCCCTACCGGCCGTGCGCAGTCCGGCCGATGGGGCTCTGCAGCGCGCGTTTCGCGGCGCGATACGTGCACAAGGTGGACGTCCAGGTCGTTCGGTGAAGACGGGCACGAGCGATTGGAACGTCGTGAGGCGTGTTTGGGATGTGCCGACCCTTGCGTATGGCCCCGGCGACTCGAGCCTCGACCACACACCGAACGAACATGTGGCGGTCGATGAGTTTGAGCGTGCGGTGCGGGTTTGGCAGGCTGTTTATGTCGCGATGGTTGAGCACCTCACCGGCAAGCCAACCCAATAAACCGCCGGGCGGTCAGACCGCCCGGCTGCGATGCGTTCGCGTTTGGTGTCTTACCTAGACGCCGGCGAGGTCGTAGTTCTTCTTAATAAAGGACTCCCATTCCATCGGGACGTCCTCTTCGGGATAGATCGCACTCACCGGGCATGCGGGCACGCAAGCGCCGCAATCAATGCATTCCTCCGGGTGAATGTACAGCTGGTCTTCGGCTTCGTAGATACAGTCCACGGGGCACACGTCCACGCAGGCTTGGTCTTTGGTGCCGATGCACGGTTCGGTGATGATGTGGGGCATGTTCGCGTCCTCCTGAGGTCCTAACCCCCTTATTTTCGCCCAGCAGACCCCGCAAAATCAAGCGCGGTTGCCGCCGTTTTTACGTTTAACGCAGCGCCGTTGCATGCGCTGCAGCGTTCTTACAGTGGATATGACATCCTCCACCCATGACCCAAGCCCTCACCCCCGACCAGTTGACCGACGCGCTTGAAACCCTGCCCCGTTGGAGCCTTAAGGACGGCAAGCTTCACAGGACCATGAAGTTCGGTTCGTTTTCAGAGGCCCTTGCGTTCATGGTTCGGCTGGGCATTGAAGCCGAAAAAAGCGATCACCACCCCGAACTTTTCAATGTCTACAGCACGGTCACCGTGGAGCTCACCACCCACGATGCCGGCGGAATCACCATGCTTGACGTGGCGCTCGCCGAAGCCGTCGACCGTTTGGCTGGCGAAGCCTAAAGATCCATTTCCTATCTTGGGTGTCTTGCGGCGTTACGGCGGGCCGTCTGGTGAGGCTGGCGTGAACTCGTAGCGCGCCTTCAAGAGGTCAATGTCCTCCTGGTCCACCGTCCCGGATGCATCAAGATCCTCAAGCAAGCCAGGTCCGCTCTCGCCGACACTTGATGCAACCTGCACCAAATCGTAAAAATCCACCACACCGTCGTCGTTGACGTCCTCAGGGATGCGGCCCAACGCTGCTCTTAAGGCGGCCGCGTCGGCTGAGTTCGGCTGCGCTTGCTCATCGCTCGGTAGCGCGCCGGACAGCCAGCCGGTCACCTGCGGTTGCACGCCCGCCAAAAACGCCAGCTCGGCGGCCACGGCCTTGTCCTGCATGTCACGCCGCCCAGGGTTTAGAAGCACCCGGCTTCCCTCGTCGTCACTGCCCCGTAGCGACAGGCTGATGATGCCACTCCCGAAACGTTCGGCAGGTCCGACCTCAATGGCGTTTGGCGCCTCGTCGGTGATCGTGACCGCCACATCAACGCCCGCCGTCTGCCAAATCTGCTGAGCGGCATCTGCCGCAGCAGCCGGGACGCTTCCACTGTTAAACGCCAGGGTAAAAGCGGGCGCGACCTCTGCTGGCGCGTCAGCATCGTCGGCCTCCTCAGAACCCGCCGCTGGCGCTTCTGGGCTCATGTCTTCACTCACGGCCTCGGTGTCATCCACGCGTACCGCGTCACTGTCCTCATCTGACGTGCTGCCGTCAGGCTCGGCGTCACGAAGGTCCTCCAGGGCCCGAACCACGGCGGCCGCATCACCGGCTTCACGGCCGATCGTGAGCACGCCGTCCGTATCCACGACCAGTGTTTCACCGCGCGCATTTTCAAAACCGCGCTGCGTCACCTTAAAGGCGCCCTGCCATAAACCGATCGTGGCGCTGGCACGACCTTCTTCAGCATCCAAGAACAGCAGCACACGATCCCCCTCAGCGAAGGACGGCATACCGTCCACACGAAGGAAGCGACCATCGTCAAGCTGACCGCCCCAAAAAGCCAACACCACACGGTCTTCGGTGGTCCCGCGAAGCGCTTGGTCAACGGTGATGGTGACGTCCGTCCAGATCGTGTCAGCGCGTTCGCTTACGCTGACACCGCTGACGCTTCCAACGACAATCTGATCGGCGGCTGCCACCCGCTGGGCGGCATTTCGCTCAAGCACCGTCGATGCGAAGCTGAAGCCTGCAGCGCAGACGGCCAAGCTCAGGAGCACACGGATGATCATGGGGTGTCCTCCTCGCTGCCGCTATTGGTTCCGCTCTCTTCATCCGCGGCGTCGGTGTCATCACCAGCGTTGCTTGACGGCGGTGTTCCAAACGAACGACGCACGAATTCGGTGCGTTCACCGTAGAGAATTTCAATGGTGCCTTCCATGCCCACGGTGGTCGCCGACGTGGTTTCAACATCGAATTCAAACAGCGTCCGGTCTCCAGTCCAGGCTGTTCCCACAGCGGCCAAGTCGACGGCGAGACGTCCCGCCTCAACCTCCACAAACAATGCGTCGCCTGCCCGGCTTGGCTGCACCGAATCTTCAGCGACGCTGGCAGACCCTTGATCCCACGTCAGACGCAGCCTGACGCCCCGCACATCGCGTGCATTTTCGAGCTGCACAGGAACCGTGACCCTTTCGCGCACTTCGGTGGTGGGTAGGCCGACATTCAAGGTTGGCACGGGGACTTCCGTCACCGTAAGGCGGTACTCACGAAAGGTGGACGCAAGGTTGGCATCGGACGCCGTGACGGTAAAGGCGAAGGTACCCACCGTTGCGGGCTCACCGACCAGCAGGCCGTTTTGCAGTTCTAAACCGGGCGGTAACGCGCCGGCTGACAACTCAAACCTGACCGGCCGCAAGCCACCGGTCGCCACCACCGCTTCGCGGTAAGCCTCGCCTTGCACGGCATTAGGTAGGGATTCCGATGACAGCCTGAAAGGCTCCCCGGGAAGACTGGCCTCCTCGGTACAAGCCACCAATGCAAACGCGGCGAACCCCACGAAGCCAGCGGCGTGGAGAAGGGCTCGAAAAGAACGACGGGGCATGCCCAACGGTACCGCGTCCGGCGCCGTGCATGCGGGCTCTTGCCCCAACGGTTTGCGTGATAGCGTGCCGCTCACGCGTTCCGGACGCGCACCTTTGGAGTTCAGGATGATCGTGACGCCGTTGCCAAACTCGCGCCGCTTGTCCCGCCGGTTTCACCTCCGGGGTGATGCTCGCCGGCGCTTCGGCGTTGACGGTACCTTGGTGGACTTGCGTGGTCGCGTCATGGTCAGCGTCCCTGAACGCGCCGAGTGGCTTGCTGAAGCGCTGCGCCGCAGCGGCGTGCAGCCAGCCGCATCGGGCGCTGAGCTGCTGGCCGCAGGCCTGCTGGATGAGGCGATGCATCTCTTTTTGGATGCGTACGCGGAGCGTACAGACCGCCACTGGAAGGCGTCTCTGGAGGACGAGCTCGCCGGTCGGCTTGGTACCGAACGGCTCGGGCGTGCGCGTACCGCGTTCGTGCAAGCCTTCCCGCCACCGTCGGTGGCGTCGCAGCAGGCGGCCGCCGAGGCCTGGCTGGCTGGCCTCGTAGGCGACGAACCGGCTCGCTTGGTGGCGCTTGAAGAGCGGGTGCTGGTGCACGCCGCGAACCGCAATCCAGCCCTTGCTAAGTACCGGTTGTTAATTCATGATGACGACCTCGGAAGCGACGACGCAGCCCTCATGATGTTGGCCGTCCAGCACCTGCAGCGCGCCTCGGGACCCGCAGGCGAGGCGGCGACCACGGACCTTTGGACCGCACTGCTTGCGCCAATACGCGCCCACCCCGAATCCCTTGCCGGCCAACTTGCGTATGTGAGGCGTCACTGGTCGTCGTTCATTGGCGATCCCTTCGACCGGCTGCTTGAGCGGACGCTTGTCGCGAGCGACATGCTGGCTGAAGCAAACTCTGTTCGCCTGCCAGGTCCGCCGGCGCCAGCACCGGTCTTTCGCCTTGCGGAAACCGGTGAACCCGAGGCGTTTAGTGCGGACGCCGACTGGATGGCGAACCTGACGCTCGTCGCCAAGAACGCTTACGTCTGGATGGCCCAATTGAGTGAGCGTTACGGCCGCCCGATCGAACGGTTGGACGACATTCCTGAGGGTGCGCTGGGTGAGCTCGCCGCGGAGGGTTTCAGCGGCCTCTGGTTGATCGGCTTGTGGGAACGCAGCCGTGCCTCACAAGCGATCAAACGCCGTAGGGGAGACGCCGATGCGGTCGCAAGCGCGTACGCCTTGCACGACTACGTCATTGCCGAGCGACTGGGTGGAGAGGAGGCGCTGGCAAGGTTACGTGAACGCGCGGATGCGGCAGGCTTGCGCCTGGCAGCCGATATGGTCCCGAACCACGTTGGGCTAGACGGCCGCTGGGTGGTGGAGCGACCGGAACTGCTGCTCAGTCTTGACCGCTCGCCGTACCCCGGCTACCGGTTTACCGGACCGGACCTGTCGCAGGACCCCAGGGTGCAAATCAGGTTGGAGGACGGTTACTGGGACGGCACCGATGCCGCCGTCGTGTTCGAACGTAAGGACAGCGCGACGGGTGACGTGCGGTACGTCTACCACGGCAACGACGGCACCAGCATGCCGTGGAACGATACGGCCCAGATCGACTTTCTTAACCCAGCGGCCCGCGAGGCTGTCATCCAGAACGTGGTGGAGGTCGCCCGGCGTTTTCCGGTCGTGCGTTTCGATGCGGCCATGACCCTCGCGTCCAAGCACATTCGTCGCCTGTGGTACCCAAGCGCGGGGGAAGGGGGCGCGATCCCTTCACGCGGGCGGTTCGGTGCCATGTCCGACGAGGCCTTTGCGCGCGCCCTGCCGACGGAATTTTGGCGTGAGGTGGTCGACCGGGTGGCCCGCGATGCACCTGAAACGCTGCTGCTCGCCGAAGCCTTCTGGATGATGGAGGGCTACTTCGTCCGCTCGCTTGGCATGCACCGCGTTTACAACAGCGCCTTTATGAACATGCTGGCGCGCGAAGACAACGCCGGGTATCAAGACCACATGCGCAACGTTCTTGAGACCGATCCGCGCATCTTGGCTCGCTTTGTGAACTTCATGAATAACCCGGATGAGGAAACCGCTCGCGCGCAGTTTGGTGATGGCGATAAAGCGTTCGGTGTGACCGTGATGATGGCAACGCTTCCAGGCTTGCCAATGTTTGGCCACGGCCAGGTTGACGGCCTGAACGAGAAGTACGGCATGGAGTACGAGCGACCCAAGTTAGGAGAAACACCCGATCAGGCGATGCGCGAACGGCACATGCGTGAAATCGCGCCGCTGTTGCGTGAGCGGGCCCGCTTTGCAGGGACGGACCGCTTCCGGTTGTTTACCGCCATCGGTGAGAACGGCAACGTGGAGCATGACGTCTTCGCGTACGTCAACGGTCGAACGCAGGGCGATCCGGTGCTCGTCCTATTCCACAACCGTTTTGAGACCGTGTCCGTCCGCATTCAGACGAGCGTGCCAATCCGTCACGTCGGTGAAGACCACACCCGCGTTGAGGGTCTCATGGATGCGTTAGGTATTGCCGCCAATGACGGGCAGCTGCTACGTTTCCGCGACCGCTTAAGCGGCAATGAACATGTGGTTCCCGTGGCTTGGTGGCGCGAAGCCGGTGCCACATTCACCTTAAAGGCGTACGAGGCCCGCGTGCTCGACGGCTTTAAGGTTGTGGAGGACGAGGACGGGGTTCTGGTCCGGGTGGCGGAGTACCTACAAGGCCGTGGCGTACCCAGCATCAGCGAAGCCGCCATGCGGTTGCGTCTCGCGCCTGTGCACGAAGCCTTTGAGGCTGCCGTGCGGGCGCTCGCGGAGGAGGGGCGCGATGCTGTGATCGCCGATACGACGCAGCGTGCCTTAACGGCGTTTGAGCGGCAGGTGTCACGCCACGCTCCTGAGTTAAGGCTGAACCGATCGGCGCTCAAGAGTCTGAATCTGGTGGTTCCGCAGCATGCAGGCCCACCGCCTGCGTTTTGGCGGCATGCTTGGGCTTTGGCTGCCAGTTTTGAAGCCGGTCAGGACGCGGTGGTCCGCCTCCGTTTGGATGAGCCGTTGCGGCGTGAGATGGAACGGTTAGGCCTCGCTGATCCGGACGCCCTGCGGTTGGCGTGGCATGACCTGCTGCCTTCACGGCATGCCGTCAGTGCCTGGGAGGCTTCAGAGGATGCCCCTCGTTCGCTGCACGCTGCTCTCGAGCATGTCTCCGTCGCACTGAAGCGTAAAACCCTGCAGCAGTTGCTGCAGGTACACGCCCATCAGGGGGTGCGCTGGTTCACGCGTGAGCGTTTTCATGTGTGGAGGGACGCCTACCTCGCGGTGCTGCGCCTGCGTGGGTACGGCGTGGGCACGCTCGCGGCCGCAGCCGACCGTCTGGACGCTGCTGAAGAGTTAAGCGAGTACCGCTGGGACGCTTTGGTGGAGGAGATTGAGCGAATGCTCGAGGCGTTGAGCGGGCGTGACAGCCGCCAAGGCCCAACGGCGTAAAGGCCCCGTTGTAGCGGCGTTCAATAAGGACAAGGTCGGCCCAGGTTGCAGGCCGACCTTGTGTACCTCGTGGTGGTTGGATGGATCAGTACTCGGTGAGGTACTGGTCAAGCTCCCAGTCGTGCACTTCGATGCGGTACGCCTCAAACTCTTCGGTTTTGGCGGCAATGAAGTGTTCGCTGATGTGCGAACCAAGGGCGTCCACCATTACGCGGTCTTTACTGAACTGCTGCACAGCGCCCTGAAGGGTGCCCGGAAGCTCCTTGATTTTGTGCCGGCGGCGCTCACGGAAGGTCATGTCAAAGATGTTGCGTTGGATCGCGGGTGCCGGCGTCAGGTTGCGTTTGATGCCGTCCACCCCGGCGGCCACCATGGCAGCCAGCGCCAGGTACGGGTTGCAGGTTGGGTCGGGCATCCGCAGCTCGCAGCGTGTGCCCACGCCGCGGCGGGCAGGAATACGGATCATGGCGCTGCGGTTGGAAGCAGACCAGGCGATGTTGGTCGGCGCTTCGTAGCCCGGCGTCAACCGTTTAAAGCTGTTGACGGTGGGGTTGGTGATGGCCACCATGCCCGAGGCGTGCTCCAGCAGGCCAGCAATGAAGTTCAGAGCGGTGTGGCTGAGCTGCATATCGGCTTTCTCGTCGTAGAAGGCGTTTTTGCCTCCCTTGAAGAGCGACAGGTGGGTGTGCATGCCGGAACCGTTGATGCCAGCGACCGGCTTGGGCATGAACGTGGCGTGCAGCCCGTGGTTGAGCGCGATGCGTTTGACGACGTAGCGGAAGGTCGCAATGTTGTCCGCGGTGCTGACAGCGGGACCGTACTTGAAGTCGATTTCGTGCTGGCCGGGGGCAACCTCGTGGTGGGCGGCTTCAATTTCGAAGCCCATTTCCACCAGGGCGTTCACCATGTCCCGGCGAGCGTCCTCACCGCGGTCCAGTGGTGCGAGGTCAAAGTAGCCTGCTGCATCGTGCGTATCAACCGTTGGGGTGCCGTCGGCATGGCGGGTGAAGAGGAAGAACTCCGGTTCGGGGCCGGCAGACACACCATCGAACCCGAGCGCCTCAAGTTCCTCGATCTGACGCTTGAGGGCGCCGCGAGGGTCGCCTTCAAACGGGGAGCCGTCAGGGTTGGCAATATCGCAAATCAAGCGTGCGACCTTGCCGCGTCCTTCGCCCTCAACGATGTCAGGGAAGATGAGGAAGGTGTCGTAGTCGGGCTTGAGTAGCATGTCCGACTCTTCGATGCGGGTGAAGCCCTGCACGGACGAGCCGTCGAACATCAGTTCGCCGTCGAGGGCCTTCTCGAACTGCGACGCGGGCACCTCAATGTTTTTGTTGTGCCCCAAGATGTCGGTGAATTGCATTCTCAAGAACGTGACGTTTTCGCTCTTGAGTGTTTTGAGAATTTCGGCGCGGCTGTAACTCATGGCTTGCCTCCCAAGGGTGTGTTTGTTGGGCGTTTTGGCCACGGTCCGAAGCCGCCACGCGTTCAACGGCCTTATTGAAGCACGTTGCACAAAAAAATGCAACCAAACGTGCGTTTTTGCATGGCTAAAAATAGATCCAAACGCTCAAACGTGTCACGGTGCACATAAAGATTAAGCGTAGCGTCCATTTTTGGACACTACGCTATGCAGAACAATTGACTTGTCAGAGGTGCTTGCTTAAGACCGACCTTTGGCGGTGGTCAGCATCGCATCGCGCGACGTCACCTTAACGCGCGGGCGACCTTCCGCCTCACCTGCCGCTTGTTCCGCAGCATCAAGCGTCAACCACTCATCAAAATCGACATATTGCACACCACGGTCGTTCAAAAGGTGCACCACGCCTGCAACATCCTTGCCAGCAGCGCTAACGTCCTCGAGCATGGCCCGCACCGTCTCAAGGGCGTCCGCTTTGTTCGTCCCGATCACGCCACTCGGCCCACGCTTAATCCATCCAGCCACGTACAAGCCCGCCTCTTGTTTCCCATCGTCCGACAGCACGCGACCTGACTCGTTGGGAATGACCCCACGACGCTCATGGAACGGCACCCCCTCCAGAGGCACCCCTCGGTAGCCCACCGAACGAAGCACCAGGCCGGCGGGCCACTCAAACCGCTCGCCGGAATCGTGTGCCTGCGTCCGACCATCCTCAACCAGCAAGCGGTTACGCCCCACAAGCATCGATTCCACACGACCGTCGCCCGTCAACTCAAGCGGCGACACACGGAAGCGAATGCGTAACACCCGTGCTTTACCGCTTGACGGCTGCGCAGCGAACGCCTGCAAGAGCTCGTAGTTCTTCTGCGCTGCGGGACTGGCGTTGACATCAACCTCCGTCCCAGGCTCCAACGCCAACTCCTCGGGTAAGACGTCAATATCGGCATGGGCCAGCTCACCCAGCTCGCGTAACTCTTTCGTGGTCCATTTCGCTTGGGCCGGTCCACGCCGCCCGAGCATGGTGATCTCCCGCACCTGACTCTCGGCCAACACCTCAAGGGCATGATCGGCAATATCCGTCGTGCGCAACTCGTCCACGCTTTTCGCAAGAATGCGCGCCACATCAACGGCCACGTTGCCCATCCCAACCACGGCGGCATGCTCAACGGAAAGATCGGGCGTCAGGTCGGCGTAGTCAGGATGGCCGTTGTACCAAGCCACAAACTCGGTGGCAGACATGCTGCCCTTGAGCTCTTCACCCGCAATCCCTAACGACCGGTCGCTCGACGCCCCCACAGTCAACAGGACCGCATCGGCATGCTGACGCAGCTCGTCCACACTGATGTCGCGCCCCACATCCACGTTGCCGACAAACGTCACGCGTGGATCCTGGCAGGTCCGCTCGAACGCAGCGGTCACCGATTTGATTTTCGGGTGGTCGGGCGCCACGCCGTACCGCACCAAGCCGTACGGGGTCGGAAGACGGTCCATGAGCAAGACGCGAACGTTCTCATGCGCCTTGAGAAGCGCATCGGCGGCAAAAAAGCCGGACGGGCCGGCTCCAACGACGACAACAGAGAGGGGAGAAGAGTCACTCATCCCTTGAACTTACCACGTCCAGCACGGCCTTCCGGACGCCCTCAAGGCGGGATTGGGGTAGCATGCGCCCCCATGAGCCAAGCCTCCGTTGACCCATCGTCCCTACGCGTGTGGAAGTTCGGTGGCACCAGCGTTGGCGACCTTGACCGTATCGGCAAAGTGGCACACCGCATCGCACGCGCCGTCGAGGACGGCCACCGTCTGGTGGTCACGGTGTCTGCCATGGGTCGCACCACCGACCGCTTGGTTGCCACCGCACGCGAAATCAGCGAACGTCCCAACCGTCGCGAGTTGGACGCCCTGATGGCCACCGGCGAACAGCAGTCCGTCGCCCTGTTAGCGATGGCCCTACTGGAACGGGGTGTGGCCGCACGTTCGATGACTGGCGCCCAAGCCGGCTTCCGCACCAGCGACCTGCACGGCGAAGCGCGCATTCTTAAGGTCGAGACCGACGCGTTGGAACGTGCCCTTGCGTCGCACGACTGTGTGGTTGTGGCCGGCTTCCAAGGGGTCAACCCAAACGGCGATACCGCCACCTTGGGTCGCGGCGGTTCCGATACCACCGCCGTTGCGCTGGCCGCGGCCCTCGGCGCGCCATCCTGTGAAATCTTCACCGATACCGACGGCATCTACACCACCGACCCACATGCCGTGCCGTCCGCCACCAAGCTCGACCAAATCGACTACGAAGAGATGCTTGAACTCGCCTCGCTTGGCGCCCGCGTGTTGCACCCTCGCAGCGTCTGGTACGCCCGGCGGTACGGCGTTGAAGTGCACGTCCGCAGCAGTTTCTCGTTCGCTGAAGGCACCCGCGTGAAACACTTAAGCCGCGACAAGGAGCAAAGCATGATTACCGAATCCCCCGTCACCGGTGTGGCGCTCGACACGGCCCACGCGCGCATCAACCTGGTCGGCGTGCCCGACACCCCCGGTGTTGCCTCACGGGTTTTTGAAGCCCTCGGTAACGCCGGCGTGAGCGTCGACATGATCATCCAAGGCGTGCCGGGCGACGACAGCAGCCGCCAGCAGATGGCGTTCACCGTCGCTGAAGATTACGTCAACGAGGCGCTTGAAGCCGTTGAGGACGTCACCAACGCCCTTGGGGGGCAGGCCACCGTCAGCCATGAGGTAGCCAAACTTTCCATTGTTGGTGTGGCCGTAGGATCCACCCCCGGTGTGGCCGGCACCATGTTCCGCGCCATTTCGGATGCCGGAGCCAACATCGAAATGATCGCCACGTCCGAAATTCGGGTGTCGGTCCTCCTGCCGCTCGCGCAAGCCCAAGCTGCCTTGAATGCGGTCCACGCCGCGTTCGGACTGAACCAGGCCGAGTAACGGCGTGCTTTACGGCCGGCATGTGGTTCAAGCGTTTCTCAAACGAGAAGCTGGCACGTACCGGTGGCTTCTCGTGACCGAAAACGACGCCGGCGACCGGCAACGTATCGCCTACCCAACCTCGACGGTGGAGGTTGAGGCCGCCATGCGCGCGCTCGCGACGTTCGTTCGCCAACGGCGCGACATTGACGGCCTGCACCCCCGCCTTCGCGTACGCGAAGAACGCCAAGACACCACCATCGACCGGCCCGAATGGGCGCAAACACTCGGTCGGCTGCTGGCCACCTAACGAAAACCCTACGCCTTCTCGAGAACCGCAACCCCAGGAAGCGTCGCTCCTTCCAAGAACTCAAGCGACGCACCGCCACCGGTGCTTACATGCCCAATACGGTCGCTCAGCCCCGCTGCGTTGACCGCCGCGACCGAATCACCACCCCCAACCACCGTGAAGCCGTTGAGTCCCGCCACCGCACGGGCGATCGTCCGCGTGCCGGCATCAAACGGAGGCACCTCAAACACGCCGAGTGGCCCGTTCCAGAAGACGGTTTTGGCGGTGGACAGTTGTTCCGTCCAGGCCGCCAAGGCGGCCGGCCCTGCATCCAAGCCCTTCATACCGGCTGGAATCTGTCCAGACGGATGCACCGCCGTGTCGGCACCGGGCGCAATTTCGCGTGCGCAGACGGAGTCCTCCGGAAGGTGAAGCGCGATCCCTTTCGCCTCAGCGCGCTGCATGAGGTCGCCCGCCATTTCGACACGATCTTCTTCCACGAGCGAATCGGCGACATCGCCACCACGGGCGCGCACGAACGTGTACGCCATCGCCCCACCAATGAACAGGGCGTCCACCTGGTCGAGTAGATTCTCGATCACGCCAATCTTGTCACTCACTTTGGCACCCCCGATAATGACGTTGAACGGCTTCTCCGGGGCGTGGGTGAGTTGCGATAGCACCTCAAGTTCGCGTTGCATCAGGCGCCCAGCAGCGCTCGGAAGTAGGTGGGCCACACCCTCCGTGCTGGCATGAGCACGGTGTGCCGCACCGAACGCATCGTTGACGTACACGTCGGCGTAGCCGGCCAGCACCTTGGCGAGTTCTGGGTCGTTCTTGGTTTCGCGAGCGTCAAAACGCGTGTTCTCAACGAGGGTCAAGCTGCCCGGTTCCGCGGCGGCAACGAACGCTTCCTGGGCGGCACTGGCAGGCCCGGGGGTGCCCTCAAAGCGGACGGGCTTGTTGAGCAGCTCGGACAACCGCTTCGCCACCGGGGCCAGACTCAGCTGCGGGTCGGCCGTACCTTTCGGACGCCCAAGGTGGCTCACCAGGATGAGGGTGGCGCCCCCCGCCGCCAGTTCACGCAGGGTGGGTAGTGCTTTCTGAATGCGCGTGTCGTCCGTGACGTCGCCGTCACGCAACGGCACGTTGAAGTCGACGCGTACGAGCACGCGTTGGTTGCGGTAGGGAAGATCATCGAGGGTTTTCAGCATGGGACCTCCAGTGTGCCCTAACGAGCGAAGGCGGCACGCGCACGTGACCGCCTTCGCGACTAAACGACCGACGGGCGGTCGTTACGAGTTGCGCCCCATGCGTTCCAGGACGTCCACCATGCGGTTGCTGTAACCCCATTCGTTGTCGTACCAGACAAAGAACTTCGCGAGGCGACCCATGACCTTCGTGAGGTCTGAGTCGAACACCGCCGAGTGGGGGTTGCCTTGAATATCGTTGAGGACCAGCGGTTCGGTGCTGTACTCAACAATGCCTTGCAAATGCGTTTCGCTGGCATTACGGATGGCGTCGTTGAGTTCGGTCGCCGTCGCGTCGCGTTTCAGGACGGCCGTGACGTCGCTGATCGAACCGGTCGGGGTGGGCACGCGCAAGGCCGTGCCATCAAAAATGCCTTCAAACTGCGGCAGGACCTTGGCGACCGCTTTGGCTGCACCTGTGGACGTCGGGATGATGTTCGTCGCGGCGTTCCGGGCGCGACGAAGATCCTTGTGTGGCGCATCCAAAATCTTTTGGTCGTTGGTGTACGAGTGCACCGTGGTCATCATCGCTTGTTCCACACCGAACGTTTCGTCGATGACCTTCATGACCGCTGCCAAGCTATTGGTCGTGCAGCTGGCGTTTGAAACCACCTTATGTTGCGCTGGGTCGTATTCGCTTTCGTTCACGCCGAGCATGATGTCGAAGTCGCTGTCGGGCGACGGGGCGCTAATCAACACCCGGCCAGCACCGGCATCTAAGTGCTTGGCAGCCTGGTCACGTTTGGTGAAGAAGCCGGTCGATTCGACCACCACGTCCACACCCATTTCACCCCAAGGAAGCGCTGCGGGATCGCGTTCGGCCGTGGCGCGAATGGGTTTACCGTCCACGATCAAATGCTGATCATCGTGCTCGACGCTGCCCGCAAACTTGCCGTAGTTGGAGTCGTAGCGAAGCAGCTGCGCCAACGTTTCATTGTCGGTGAGATCGTTAACAAGCACGACATCCAAACCGCGCGCATGCGCAATTCGGAAGATCTGCCTGCCAATCCGTCCGAAACCGTTAATGCCGATTTTCATGGGGTGAAGCCTCCTTCAACGCCGCTTGTGTACCAAGCGAACATGTGACACATCCTACCTTGCCGGCGCGTCCTCTTCGGCCGGACGAACATCACCTTAAACGCCCACCTTGCGCAAGGTCAGGTTGAGGGGCACGCCATCTTCACGTAACGCAACGGTGACGTCATGCCCATCCATACGGTCGTCGCTGGCTGCCTCAAACGACACCGCAAGCACCTCGTCGGCCACGAATGCACCGAACCGCTCAACCACCGCACGGGCGGTGTCATCACCGCCTGACCAACGCACGTCAATACGGTCCGAGACCTCTAAACCCGCTTCCTTGCGGGCGTTCTGCAGGGCACGAACCAGGTCCCGTGCCATCCCTTCCTGCAGCAGCTCCGGCGTGACGGTCGTATCCAGGGCCGCCATGTACCCTTGCGACTCTTCAGCGGCGTACCCTTCTGGACTTTGTGCCTGCAGGAGGAACGCTTCAGGCTCAAGGGTCACGGGCCCGTCTGGCAGGTTGACCGTAAAGGGCTCGCCAGCAGCCACGGCTTCAGCAATCTCACGGCCGTCAATGGCCGCCAAAGCCTGCTTCAGGGCCGGAATCTGCGAACCCATCCGGCGGCCCAGGAGAGGCAGGTTGGGCTTCACGTCGTACGTCACGAAGCGGTCGGTGGGATCCAAGTAACGCACCTCTTTGACGTTCAGCTCCTCACGCACCTGCTCCTCCAGGCGGCGAACCCCCTCAAGTTCCTCTTGGGTGCGCGCACGAAGCAGCACCGCGGGTAGCGGCTGACGAATCTTGACGCCCGACTGAGCGCGAGCGGCGCGACCCAGCTCCACGAGGCGGATGGTGGCGCGCATACTGACCGTGAGGGCTTCATCCACTTCCGCCTCATTGACCTCCGGCCAGGCGGTCAGGTGCACCGACAGGGGCGCCTCAGCATCGGCACGCCGCACCAGGTTTTGGTACAGCATTTCGGCTGTGAACGGCGTCAGTGGCGCCAGCCATGATGCGGTCGTGGTGAGGGCCTGATGCAGTGCCTGGTAGGCACTCGTCTGGTCGGCGGCATCGCTTGACTTCCAAAAACGCTTCCGATTCCGGCGCACGTACCAGTTGGATAGGTCATCGACCACAAAATCACGCACCGACCGCGCAGCCGTGGTTGCGTCAAAGCGCTCAAGCGCTGCCGTCACGTCGCGCGTCACCTGATGTACCCGCGATACCAGCCAGCGGTCCATCGCCGGACGCTCTGCAAACGACAAGGGTGCCTGGAGGTCCGGCTTGTCCAAATTCGCGTAAAGCGTGAAGAACCCGTACACGTTCCAGAGCGTCATTAAAAAGTCGCGTTGCGACTCCTCAACCAAGCTGGCGCTGAAACGCTTCGTCGCCTCAGGAGGGCTGGATGCATACAGGTACCACCGCAAGGCGTCGGCACCTTGGGCATCAAGCACCGTCCATGGGTCGACCACATTCCCTTTCGACTTCGACATCTTCTCGCCCTTTTCATCGACGATATGGCCGAGCGAGATGACGTTCTTGTAAGCGCTAGAAGGCGGCGTCAGATGCGCCAGTGGCCCCGCGGGGCGGCCGTCATCCCCTGGGTCTGTTAGGAGCGTCCCGAGGGCGTGAAGGCTGTAGAACCAGCCGCGGGTCTGGTCGATCGCTTCACAAATGTAGTCGGCAGGGAAGTGCGACTCAAAGGCGGCCTTGGCTGCCTCGCTGCTTTGATCACCCAGGTAGTGGTACTGCGCGTACGGCATGGCGCCGGACTCGAACCAAACGTCCACGGTGTACGGCACCCGCCGGTAGGTGCGACCGTCCCGCTCGAACGTTAAGTCATCCACGTACGGGCGGTGCAGCTCGAGATCGGACAGGTCACGGCCCGTGAGCGCCTCAAGTTCGGCCACCGATCCAACGCATATCTGATCGCCGTCCTCGGACTCCCAGATCGGCAGGGGCGTCCCCCAATACCGCTCGCGACTAATCGCCCAATCCACATTGTTCTCAAGCCACTTACCAAACCGTCCCGTGCGGACGTTGTCTGGCACCCAGCCGATCGCGTTGTTGTTCTCGATCAGCGCGTCCTTCACGGCGGTGGTTTTGATGTACCAACTCTTCTTCGCGACGTTCATCAGCGGTTTGCCATCCCGCCAGTTGAAGGGGTACGCGTGCCGCAACGTCGTCCGGTGGTACATGAGGCCACGGTCCAGCAGGTCGGCTGCAATGTGCGTGTCCGCATCCTTAAACCACATGCCGGCGTACGGTCCTGGCGCATCCGCCGGCGCATCAAGCGGCGCGACCTCCGGCATCATTTCGCCCCGCAGGTTCACACTGAACAGGGTCGCAAGGCCGTGCGTGCGCCCCAGGTCCAAATCACCGTACGCAGGCGCAACATGCACAATGCCGGTCCCATCCTCAAGGCTCACCATCTCGTCTGTGAACACCACGTGGGTTTTGCCGTGCGCGCCCGCCGGGTCGCTCGCACCGCGCAGGATGGGGTCGTACGTCAAACCGGCAAGTTGCGCGCCTGTGGTGGTACCGACCCGCTCAATCGGGTCGTCCCCAAAGGTGGCGTCCACCAACGCTTCCGCCACCACAAACGTGGTGTCCGGCTCGCCTGCGCCGCGCCGATGCGGGGCGCGCACCAAGGCGTACGTGGCGTCGGCCTGAACGGCCAGCCCCACGTTGGCCGCGAGCGTCCATGGCGTGGTCGTCCAAGCCAGCAAACGAAACGGCCCCGGGGTGTCATCGGTGGTAATCCCAGCCGCACGCAGCGCTTCTGCATCCACCGGAAAGGCTGGGTACACCGACGGGTCCTCCACGTCTTCGCGGTACCCAAGCGACACCTCGTGACTTGCCAGGGTCGTATTGCTCGACGGGCTGTGCCAGGTGGTCTTGTAATCCTCTACCAACAAGTCACGGGTCCAGAGCTCTTTGAACACCCACCAGCACGACTCGATGTAGCGGTTGTCGTACGTGATGTAAGGATTGTCTAAGTCGATCCAGTAAGCGATGCGTTCGGTCATCGCATTCCAATCCTGAATGTTCTCAAACACGTAATCGCGGCAGAGCGCGTTGAAGCGTTCGATGCCGTACTCTTCAATTTCGCGCTTGTCCTCAAAACCCAAACGCTGCTCAATGGCGATCTCAACCGGCAGGCCGTGGGTGTCCCAACCGCCCTTGCGGTCCACGTGGTAGCCCTGCATCGTCTTAAACCGCGGGAACAGGTCTTTAAACGCCCGGCTGATGACGTGGTGCACACCAGGCTTACCGTTCGCGGTTGGAGGCCCTTCGTAGAACACCCAAGGGCCGTTGGGCGCCTCCTTCTCCAAGGAAGCACGGAAAACATCGTGTTCTTTCCAGAACGCCATGACGGCACGTTCCAGTTCAGGGAAGTTGGGTTTGCTTGGCACTTCGTCAAACATGTCGACACTCCACCTTCGTAGGCCTGCGGCCTTCGTTGAGTGCCGGGACGTTCGCGTGGAACGTGGTACCACCCGTGCTTCGCACCGGCCCCTACGGCCGGGCCTTACCGTCGCTCGCCAACGCGAGGACCCACGCGATCTCGGGCGTGAACCGTCCCAGCCTAGTAACCAAGCTTTAGGCGTTCGGTGGGCCGCTCGGGGAGGATGACGCGCTGGTGCAACCTTCGGGCTCTCACCATCCCCGAATCGCTTGGCGTTGCGTGCCCTGCGCGTCGCGTTCCCGTCAGTGCGTGGCTTGCATGCTCGGCCGTGAGCGCTGTTGCGTGCAACCGCTGGCCGTGCGTATACTTAAACCTAGCAACGCAGCCACCACTTTGCAACGGCTGCCGCTGCCACCTTCAATTGCCACAACCTGACGTAGCCGAGGCCATGCTTCATGCCGTCAGGCGGTCCCAAACAGACCGACGGTCGGCGATGCCATGCCGACGGGGTCCGAAGCCAACCAGACAACACCCGCTCCGGACCTAAGGCGGCACCCTAGAGTGCCGACAGGAGACACCATGAGCCCACGCAAGAAAACCGAAGACACCCCCGAGACCGAGGCGCCCACCGAAGAGGTGCAAGCGAAACCGGCGCGCGGCAAAAAAGCGGCGGACGATAGTGCCGAGGCGGCCCCCAAAAAACGTAAAAGCCCTGCACGCAAAACCAAAGCGTCCACCAAAGACGACAGCGACGACGGTGACGCCCCCGCAAACAACGATGAGGCCAGCACCGAGACCGAAGCGGAGACGGCCGCAGAGGGCACCCAAAGCGAAGGCGCTGCGAACGACGGTCACGACGGCAACGAACAGGATGGCGACAACGGTTCACGTAACAAACGCCGCTCACGCCGGTCCAGGTCCAACAACCAGCAACGCGTCAACTACCGCGACCTGCAAGCAAAAATCGAACCGGAACTGCAGCTGCTAGCCAAAGAAGTGGGCCTTGAGGACTACCGCTCCATGGAGAAAGACGACCTGGCTGTGGCGATCCTTGAGAAGTACGCCGAGGCCGAAGGACTCAAGATCGTCACTGGCTACCTCGAAATCTCGAGCGACGGCTACGGCTTCTTGCAGGAATCCATGCTCGAAACGAAAAGCCGCAAAGTCATCGTGTCGGCCGGCTTAATCAAGCAGTTCCGGTTGCGCACCGGTGACGTCATCCTCGGCAAAGCCCGCCCGCCACGCAATAACGAGCGTTACGGCACGCTGATCCGCGTGGAGGCCGTCAACGGCATCGATCCGTTCCAAGCCTCCAAGCGACCGAAGTTCGACGATCTCGTCCCCACCTTCCCAGAGCAACGCATTAAGCTTGAAACCACGCCCGATGAGTTGTCGGCACGGGTCATTGACCTTCTTGCTCCCATCGGTCGCGGCCAGCGTGGCTTGATTGTCGCGCCACCCAAAGCCGGTAAGACAACCCTCCTCAAAGCCATTGCACGGTCGGTGGTGGCCAACGAACCCGACCTCAAACTCATCACCCTGCTGGTTGACGAACGCCCGGAAGAGGTCACCGACTTCCGCGAGTCGGTCGAGGGTGTCGAGGTGGTCGCGTCGACGTTCGATGAGCCGCCGACGAACCACATTCGCGTGGCCGAGTTTGTCCACGAGCGTGCACGGCGCATTGTCGAGGAGGGCGGGCATGTGATGATCCTGCTCGATTCCATCACCCGCCTGGCCCGCGCCAACAACCTTGTCACGCCGCCGACGGGCCGCACACTATCGGGCGGTCTGGACTCAAGCGCCCTTCACTGGCCGAAGCGCTTCCTTGGCGCCGCGCGAAACATTCGCGGTGGGGGCAGCTTGTCCATCCTCGCCACGGCGCTGGTTGAGACCGGCTCGCGCATGGATGACGTCATCTTCGAAGAGTTCAAAGGAACCGGCAACATGGAATTGCACCTGAGCCGGCGTCTGGAAGAACGACGCATCTTCCCAGCGATCGACATCCTCAAGTCCGGCACGCGTAGGGAAGACCTGCTTCTCGACGAAGACGTGCTCGCCAAGATGTGGCTATTGCGGAAGGTCATCAGTGACATGGATGCAGCGGAAGCGATGGAAATGCTGCTCTCCAGGCTTAAGCGCACGGACACGAACGAGGCGTTCCTTGCCACGCTCGGGCAGGGGTAGGCCTGTCCAGCATTGACTCACGAGACGTTGATAGCCCGCCGCATGGCGGGCTATCCTCTTGAGGGAGGCTGCGCCATGTGGGTGTCCACCAAAGCACAGTACGGCATTCGGGCCATTATCGACGTTGCCATGTCGGGGCAACGCCCCACGAGCCTGAAAACCGTGGCAGAAAAGCAGCAACTTTCATACCCGTACCTCGAACAGATCTTCGCGGAGTTGAGGCGGGCAGGCATCGTGGAATCCGTGCGAGGCGCGCGAGGCGGGTACCGTCTG